>JAJYOM010000057.1 GCA_021796175.1 Thermoplasmata archaeon | reverse complement strand
AGAGGATACTGGCACTTAAGGAAATTTATGACAATCTCGAGACTGTTACCGACAAATGTGAGGATGTGGCAGATATACTCCGGGACCTTATCGTCGAGTACAGGCGCATGTGAATGTTCAGGGCGAGTAGGCGTACACTGTCGCGAGCCCGTTTGAGTACAGCAGTATGAAGTTACCGCCCTGTATGGTATTCAGAACAAACGGTGAAACGGGAATCGCAGTCTGATTCGGATAGAAGTTTCCGCCTTCCACCATGTACGTGTCCAGGAGAAGATAGTCTATCGTCTTGTTCCCGCTCGGTGTCTGCGAACTGTTCAGTCCCGCGTACAGCTCTCCGGGGTTGGATGACGTGAATATCGGGTAGCCGCCCTTCTCCCATGTTGCGTTTCTTCCTGAGAAGCCGAACACAATTGAGCTCAATCTGTGATCTGACGCCACTGTGGCCGACGGCGGAGTATTTGTCCTCAGCCATACGCTTGCTGAAATGTCTCCTGCCGGTGAAGCTCCGACCTTCGAGGGTGTTGTAGTGCTCGTCACAAGTGCGGTAGAGAATCCAGCCGCCAGAACGAGCAGTATGATAACGGACAGTGCCACTCCAGTCCTGGCCCTTTTTCCAACCTTGCTAAGAGCATCAACCATGCCGTACCCGGCGAAGGTTGCCATTGTGAGAAGCAAGTACTCAATAACTCTCTCCGGAACCAGGTACGGTATGTTTGTGAGCACCCCGGCCGCAATTATTGCCGCGGTCGCAGAAGTCATGATGCCAATTGGCCATGCCCGCTTTTCCTTCCTCAGCAGAAACAGAAAGGAAGCGAAGCCGAAGAGTGTGAACACGACGGTGGGGATCTCAAGCAGTGTAAAGGCACTGGGATACAGCGGAACGGATTGAACTCCCGTATATGCGATAAATGCAACGGCCGCTGAGCCGATGATCGACACTGCGTAATAGTACTCCTTTCTCATCTCCGTTCTTTTTGCCACAAGTGCATGAGGTTGCCTCTGGAAGAAATTGCCCAGTATGAATACCAGGAACATGAAGATGTAAGGTGCGGAAATTGCCTCCTCAATCGCGAGATGCGGGTTATGGAGTATGAACACGGATACGAAATTTGGCGCCTGCGTGAGCCAGTAGGCCCAGGTTATTGTGGTGATTACTGAAATGAACACAATAGACTTCAGCAGTTCAGTGCTATTGTCCCGTTTCCAGAAGGAGTAATAAAAGAGAACACAATAGAGGAAGAGCAGCAACATGACCGTTCCAAGGTGATAGCTGGGCACCATCGCAACCGCTGTTGCAAGCGCGATGGCAGTCATCATCCTGTCCCTGCCAGACCTCATGTAGAAGTAAATGAAGAATATCAGAATGACTTCGCCAATCGTGTCCGATGCGATTATCGATGTATGCCCTATGATTGGAACTGAGGTGGCATAAAAAAGTGCAGACAGCACACCGACGGACCTCCTTTCTGTGATTGCAACAGCTATTCCGGCAATTGGGAAAACAAGAGTGGAGGTCAGGAATGGCATTGAAAGTTCTGATGCCGCAGCCACAGATATGCCTGTGATGCGTGAGACTGATGCAACGAGCTGGTACACTATTGGAAACTCGGTATAAGTTGTACCGAAGCCGTAGTATGGAAGGGGCATCCTGCCATTGACAGCAAAGAATTTCGCGATGTAGTAATTCTCACCGGTATCGGGTCCCCAAACGCTGTATTCCAGCGGGAGTATGAGCCTCAGCATGAGTGCAGCAAAGAAAAGCGACAGCAGAGCGAACGAGTACCACCTCCCGGTTTTCATTCGCCCGCAGTATCAGTAAGCAAGTATAAATCTGTAAGACATAATCAATTGAAGCGGCGAAGATTCGACCATCAGCAGGCTGTGTGCAGAGATGATATTGCATCACTTTGGAAATGAGGGCACAATATACGAGGGGGATGCGATAGAAGTGCTGCGCGGCTTTGAGGATGAGACGGCAGACATGATATTCGCAGACCCGCCATATTATCTCCAGCTGGGTAATGAACTGAGAAGGCCAGATGAGAGCAGGGTTTCGTCTGTTTCGGATGAGTGGGACCATTTTTCATCCTTTGGGGATTATGACAGTTTCACTCTTGCATGGCTTGGCGAATGCAGGCGTGTGCTGAAGCCTGAAGGCACAATCTGGGTTATAGGGACATATCACAATATTTTCAGAATAGGGAGATGCCTTCAGGACTTGGGCTTCTGGATACTGAATGACGTTATATGGCTGAAGTCAAATCCGATGCCCAATTTCAGGGGAAGGCGTTTCACCAATGCACACGAGACACTGATATGGGCAAAGAAATCAAAGGACTCCGGCTACACCTTCAACTACTGGGACATGAAGTCGCTGAATGATGACCTCCAGATGAGAAGTGATTGGCTGTTACCCGTATGCTCAGGCAGTGAGCGCATAAGGGACGGGGGCAAAAGGGCACATTCAACACAGAAACCTGCAGCTCTTCTCCACAGGGTAATTCTCTCCTCCACAAAACCGGGCGATATAGTTCTGGATCCATTTCTTGGCTCCGGCACGACAGCTGTTGTTGCACAGAGTCTTGGGCGGAAGTGGATCGGTATTGAGAGGGACGCTTCTTATGTTCGGCTGTCTGCCCGGAGGATAAACGATTTGAGCAGCCGGCGGATGTCTTCGGAGACTGCTCCATCCCTTTCCCCGCACCCGAGCAGAAGAGATGCCGGGCGAGTGTCATTCGGCAACCTCGTGGAGAGCGGCTTTCTCTTACCCGGGCAGTTTGTTTTTTCCAGAAGCGGGGACAAGAAGGCAATGGTTAATGCTGACGGTTCTGTCTCTGTCAATGGTTCCCGTGGAAGCATACACAAGCTTTCAGCTGAGATGCTCGGAAGGGAAAGGGCAAACGGATGGGACTACTGGTTCTTCTACGAAGGGGACGAACTGGTCTCCATCGATGTACTCCGGTCAAGGTACAGGGAACTGACCGCGCGGCATGATAATATTCGGGGCAGGTAGCACCGGGCTGCAGGTGCGGTTCAATGCAAATGCTTAAGTCAGCAGTTTCACTCGAGTTTGCTGGTGTCTCAACTGCGAAGTGCAAACGATGCATACGTGGTATATTTCAGGCGGACTGCATTCTCACGCTCGAGGCCAAACAGTCCTGAGAAGGACGTCTTCAATTCGATAAGGATGGATGAAGCGCTGGCGAGACTCCTTTCAGATGCTGTCAGTACGACCGGTATCCGTCCCGGGGAGATTGATGATGTCATCATCGGCTGCGCATATCAGCGGGACGAGAACTGGACATTCGGCGGCCGGCATCCGGTCTTCCTTGCACACATGCCATATACTGTTCCTTCAATGGCTGTGGACAGGGCCTGCTCCTCCTCCCTCAACGCTCTTTCCATCGGCGCCATGGAGATAATGACAGGCAACTCTGATATTGTGCTTGCGGGCGGCTTTGAACACATGACCCATGTCCCGCGCCTTTCAAACAGGCTGTGCGATGCCCTTCTTGATGACGAATCCTACTCACAGTATCAAATGAAGACCGGCTACTACATGGGCCTGACAGCTGAGAAACTCGCAACAGTTGCCGGCATAGGCAGGAGGGAAATGGATCAATATTCGCTCAGGAGTCACAGACTTGCATCTGCCGCATATGACAAGGGCTACTACAAGGGCGAAATACTGCCTCTGAGCATCAAGACACCTGATGGCTCGGAAACCGTGGACTCCGACCAGAGCGTCAGGCCTGGCACCTCAATGGAACAGCTTGAATCCCTCAAACCGGCATTCAGAGAGGACGGACTCGTAACCGCAGGCAATTCTTCGCCGCTCAATGCAGGCGCTTCGCTCGTAATGCTCATGTCAGGAAGGAAAATTAAGGAGTACGGGCTTGATTCGATGTCAAGGGTGGCCTCGATAGGCTGGGCTGCAGTAGATCCTTCTGTAATGGGCGCAGCAGTGGTCCCGGCGGCACAGAAGGCACTTTCAAAGGCTGGCATTTCTGTAAGTGATGTTGACATATGGGAAATAAACGAGGCTTTTGCCGTGGTCGCCCTCAACGCAATGCAGAAGCTTGGAATTGAGGAGGACAGAGTGAATGTCAGGGGAGGTGCCATTGCGCTTGGACATCCCCTTGGAGCGACAGGCGCGAGGATCGCGGGCACTCTCTCAAGGATGATTCATGCGGGGGAAGGTGAGCGTGGCATCGCATCTCTTTGCGTCGGAGGCGGACAGGGATACGCCGTCATGCTTGAAAAATAGGTGGTGTCAGGCTGGCCTTGTAATCGGACCCGGAGTCAACGACCGGTGCCACGCAAAGGTCGGTTGACTGTTTCGACCTTGTGCAGCAGGCTCTCTACTTACTGTAAGTACGTCCAGTCTATCTATTTAGCTGCCGATTGGAGATCACCTCAGAAGAATAGAAGCACCAATGGTTCTGTATTGGAACCGGGCAACCAAGAACCACGAGCCTCCTTGTTCAAAGGTTGTGGAGTGTAAACTATTCTTCTGAGGCGTTATGTTTTCTTGCGGCAGTTTCCATTTGCAGTGCGCCGGCGGCTGCTGTCAATCAGCGCCTCATTCTTGGATCTAGTATGTCTCGTATTCCGTCACCCAGGAGGTTCAATCCCAGTGCGTAAAGGAGAATTGCCATGCCAGGTACGATGAATGTCCATGGATACTGAAGCGCCAGCGTGAGTCCGACCTGCGCGTAGTTGAAGTAAGTTGCAAGGTTTCCCCATTCCGGCTGTGTAATGTTGCTTATTCCTATGTTTATGAAATCAAGATTGGCAAGCAGAAGAACGATGGTTCCGACGTCCAGCGAAATCTGCACGAATACAGGATACATTGAGTTTGGAATTATGTGCTTGAAGACTACCCGCAACGCTCCTGCACCGGAAGCCCTGGCTGCTTCCACGTACTTCAGCTCCCTCACGGACAGTACCTGTCCCCTGACTATCCGGGCGTAAGTCGGCCACCATATGACTATCAGTGAGAGTATGAGAAGCGTGTATATGCCCCCCGCGACATCCTTGAAACTCTTGGTGAAAACAACAATCATGGCGATAGCAAGTATGATGTACGGCACGGAGAAGAAGACATCAGTTACTCGCATCAATATGTCGTCGAATAAGCCGCCGTAGTATCCTGCAAAGGCGCCGACCATCACGCCTACAAATGCACCGGTGGCCACCACGGCAAGTGAAAATGCCAGATCAATCCTTGCCGCCTTTATCATCGCAGGAAGCAGGTTTACACCGAAGTATGTAGTACCGAGCGGGTAACGCCAGCTGGAAAACCAGGGGATGAGATTAGTTGCAAACGGGTTTATCGCCATCTGGTACGGATTACCTGTAGTAAGCAGAGGGCTGAAGATAGCGAGAAAGGCAAAGAAAGCTGTTATTATCAGCCCGGCGACAGCCAGAGGGCTCTTCCTGAAGTAGTAGAACTGCCGCCTCCACTGTTCAAGCCTTGGCGCGATTGCACTGTACGGCGAGCGACGGACTTTTTCGGGCTCAGTAACAGTCATTGTGCTGTTCGCATCTGTCATGGAATCACCTATCCGAGCCTCACTCTGGGATCGAGATACGCATAAAGTATGTCTACAACCAGATTCGCTATAACAACGACTATAGCGAACACAAATACACCCGCCATTATGGATGCAAAGTCGTCAACAATAGCCGCCTGGGCAAGCCAGTAACCTATCCCCGGCCAAGCAAAAATGTCCTCAACTATTACTACACCGCCAAGCAGTCCCGCCAGCAGCAATCCCATAATTGTCACAGTCGATGTGTAGGCATTTCTCTTTACATGCCTGTTGATCACAATTTTTTCTGTAACTCCCTTCGCCCTGGCTGTTCTGACATAATCCTGGCCCATGACATCAAGCATGCTGGACCTCAGGTATCTGACAATAACTCCCATATTGGTGAGCGCGACTATCAGTGCCGGCAGTATGATATGTTCGAAACCATTTATGAAGGCGGGGAAATCTCCATACAGCAGTGTGTCCACAAGCAGCAGGCCCGTAGGCTTCGTCCCCAGTATCAGACCACCCTGATGACTGACCCAAGGCTGGTAGGCTCCAGTGCTCGTCAGGTAGTAATTGACGGGTGAGGTACTCAGCGATCCGGTCAGTGCGAAGATTGATACATAGTGGGAGACAGCAAACAGTAACAAAAGCGCGAACCAGAAAGTGGGGATTGAATAGCTGATCATCGCCCATAGCCTTGAGAGATGATCTGGAATCTTGTCTCTCTGCACTGCGGAAATGACACCCAGCGGGATTGAAAAAATGACGACGAGAATGACAGACAGCACCGCCAGCTCCACAGTATTCGGAAATCTCTCTATCATCACCTGCAGCACCGGCCTGTAAGCACCAGCAACAAGATCGTTGCCACTTGTGAATCCCCAGTGGCCGGTTACCAGTCCCTCGAGATAGTAGAAGTACTGGACATAGACCGGGGCATTAAGGTGGTACTGGCGGATGATGGCGAGTCTGGCGGATGGCGTTCGAATCCTTCCCAGCAGAGAAGCAATCCAGAGGCCTATCTGAGCTCTTGTCAGTAAGAACGTCAGAAGTGTCACGCCTAATATGACCGGTATCATCGCGAGGAGTCTCCTAACAATGTAGGTCCACATCTTCATATCAGGTCACTCCTCCCCTGATTTCATCAGGAATGACAGTTCTTTCAGTTGTGTAGTCTTGCATCTGCATGCTCTCCCGCGTAAACACTCGCTCTCTCTGCTGCATTTATTATCCTCTTGTCCATGCGATGGACCAGATGGCAGGCGACAAGATGGCCGGTATTGTTCCATTCCTCAAGTTGCGGCTCCTTTTCCCTGCAAACATCCTCTGCAAATTCACACCTTGTTCTGAACCTGCAGCCTGATGGGGGAGACGCAGCACTTGGTACATCTCCACCTATGATTATCCTCTCCCTCTTCAGCAGCGGATCCGGTATGGGTATGGCCGAAACAAGAGCCTGGGTGTACGGGTGCAGGGGATGAAGGAAAAGTTCCTCCGTCTCCGCAATTTCGACCATTTTCCCGAGATACATCACAAGCACCCTGCTGCACATCGCGCGGATCACACTGAGATGGTGCGAAATGAAGAGATATGTCATCTCGTTCTTTTCCTGAAGCCTCCTGAGAAGGTTGAGTATCTGCGCTTGTACGCTTACATCGAGCGCAGAGGTTGGTTCATCAAGAACGACAAACTTCGGATTAAGTGCCAGTGCCCTCGCGACACAAATCCTCTGCCTCTGTCCACCGCTGAACTCATGGGGGAACCTGTACAGATGCTCCTGATTGAGTCCTACTTCCGTTATCAGAGAGGAGACCCTCTCCGCTATGTCCGACTTATTGGCCGCGTGATGCGCAACGAGCGGTTCTGCAATTATGTCCTTAACCAGCATCCTCGGATCAAGTGATGCAAACGGATCCTGGAAGACAATCTGCATCGAGCTCCTCATTTGTTTGAGCTTCTTCCCCTTCACACCATAAATTGAGTACTCCCTGGCAATTTCGTCCAGCCTTGTCGAGCTGATTTCACCATCCAGGAGACTCCCGCTATCATCTTCAAGACCGGAGAATATTTCATCCAGTTCCTTGACGACTTCCGCCGGAGGGTTTACGAAAGAGTATCCGGATGTGGGCTCCAGCAATCTCAAAAGTGTCCTTCCAGTCGTTGTTTTCCCGCAGCCGCTTTCGCCTACCAGGCCAACCGTTTCTCCCTCCATTATTCTGAAGGATATATCATCCACAGCATGGACGTGACCAATTGCCCTCGACATCACACCCCCCTTTATAGGAAAGAGCTGCTTGAGATGCCTGACATCCATGTAGATATTTTCACTGACCAGCGTCGCCACCCCCATATAGGAAACAGCTTACGGTATGCCCCTTCTTTATCTCAATTGTCCCCGGAATACGCTCTTTGCATATGTCCATAACCATGGGACAGCGCGGATGAAACCTGCATCCGGGCGGTGGTTTCAGGAGATTTGGCACAGATCCGGGTATTGATGACAGCTTCTTGCCGGGTACGTCCAGCCTTGGTATGGCTTCGAGAAGACCCTTGGTGTATGGGTGCTTCGGATCTTTGAAAATGTCACGGACATTTCCAGTTTCAACCATCAGACCGGCGTACATTACGGCCACCCTGTCGCAAACTTCTGAAATAACGCCGAGATCGTGAGTGATGAGCACTACAGACGCCTGCATCGAGCTTTTCAGCTTTTTCATCAGGTCCAGTATCTGCGCCTGTATGGTAACATCGAGTGCCGTTGTCGGCTCGTCGGCGATAAGTATCGAAGGGTTACAGGAAAGGGCCATTGCAATCATGACTCTCTGCTGCATTCCGCCACTTAGTTCATGCGGATATGAACTGAGTATTTTGTGAGAATCCGGTATACTCACCTGTTTGAGCAGCTGCTCAACCCACATATTAGTCTGTGTCCTGATTACCTCTTTGTATCTCCTCCCGGCAATGAAGTTCAGCTTTGCGAGTCTGAGCTTCATCTTCGCTGACCGCACTTTGCTGCCTGCTTCTGCGATAACTCTCTGATCACTGCCTGCAATTATCTCCAGACGCTGAGCTCTCTGCAGAGCGTCAAGTTTCTTGTCCATTTCAAGCAGCTTTTTGACAGCATTTGGAATGTTGCCCAGTTCAAGCACCTGTTCAGCATCCTTCAGTTTTCTCCCGGCTTTCACTCCACGTGAGATAATTATGCTGAAGACATAACTCCTCAGCTCCTCATCCGGTATATGTGCAGAAAGTGAATCCAGTGCCTGTTTTGTGAATGAATCTGTGTTTTCTGTTTTTTCAAACTCGCTTATCATTCTCCTCAATTCTTCATGCATCCAGGCGAGATCTAATGGCTTCTTAAGTAGTATCGAGTCAACCAGTTCAGACTTCCTGTGAGTCTGTATCGACTCGCCCACCTGCCGTTCCAGTGTGAAAACAGGGTTCAGCGCTGTTGTGGGCTCCTGGAAAATCATTGAAATCTCCCTGCCGCGGATGCCCTGGTAGATACTGTTGGAAAGTCTGTTAGCACGCCTGTTGCGTATCACTTTGACGCGGGGTCCCTTGTTACGGTATTTTGCCTCGTACGGGACATAGCGTGTGAGTTCCATGCCTTTGTACTTTATCTGGCCAGATACAACCCTTCCCGGTGGATCCGGGATTAAGCGAAGTATGGAATATGCGGTTACGCTTTTGCCACATCCGGTTTCCCCG
>JAJYOM010000056.1 GCA_021796175.1 Thermoplasmata archaeon | reverse complement strand
CCGCTGATGCTCAGAAAGGACATGCAGATACACGGTTATTCGTTCGATGGGTACTGGAATGATGTCGGCCAGCCCAGCACTTACCTTGCAGCAACAGAAGACGTTGTAGATGGCAGGCTGGAGAAGAGGCAGGACAGGACTCTCCCTTATCCGGACGAGCCGACGTTCGGGAGACTGATAACGGGGCGCAATTGCGAAATTGCCGCCTCAGCAATGATAGATGACTTTGCAGTGCTGGGTGACAATGTCCGGATTGGACGGGGAGTCAGGCTCTCCCGCTGTGTAATATATTCAAATAGTGAGATAGGTGATTCCTCCGCCGTTTCCGAGGCCATAGTGGGCGAGGGCGTGACGATAGAACGGGCAGTAACACTTGACCAGGGCGTCGTGATAGGTGACATGTCAAGGATTGGGGAAGAAAGCAGAATAGGACACAACATCAGGATATGGCACCATTCAAGACTTGGCCCCGGAACAAAAATGCTCCATACGTGATTAACAATGAGACTCTACGCTTGGGAAAGGTACGAACCCATTGAGGCAACGAAGGCCGGACTTGCAATAGCCAAGCATTTTGGCGAGAACTGCACAATTGGGACAGGCAGGGACGGACACTCTGTTTCAAGGTTTGTGAGGCGCTGTGTCGTAAACGGCCTTGTAAACTATGGCTCGCAGGTTCTTGACTTCAGGCTTGTGCCAAGCCAGGTCATAAGATACGGAACTGTGAAGCAGAGGCTTGACGGTGCTGTATACGTGTCATATTTCAAGAATGAAGTGCAGATACATGTCTACGGAAAAGATGGCAGAAACCTGAGTGCGGAAGAGCATATCAAGATCAGGGTAGCTTCAGAGGGCATTGAGAGTGCAAGTGCAATCATGGCAGATATGGGCTCCCTGATGCAGTACACAAACGGGACAGATGACTATGTCGACTATCTTCTGTCGAAGGTAAAGGACAGCGTTGGGGGTAAGTGGCTCATTGACACGCAGGGAGACCCGGTTTCCCTTGTAGTGGAATCGGTCTTTGACAAGCTGCACACCGAATACAGGATTTACAACCCGATGTTTACTTCCGAAGGGGAGCTGAAGACAAGGGAGATGTTCCTGCAGGAGCTCAGGGATGGTCGGTTTGACCATGGAGTTGTTGTCGAAAGGGATGAGCTGCTAGGTGCAACCTACTATCATCCGACCGGCGGCAGCGTTCATTACCACTCACTTGAGGAGCTGATCCTTTCAACACTGGCCGGAAAACATGCTTCCTGATATCCGGTAGTGGAAACTGCTGTTACAGATCTGAGCGCAGAAACAAAGGTGCCCATCATATGTGACGGATCGAGAATTGCCGCCAGGGCTGTGGGACACTGTCTCCTGTCCCTCAATATCATAAGGAGGACTCTACTTCCCGGATGCTCCGTCGCACTTTTAGATCTGAGCAGTGGATTGTACATAACAATCGGCTCCGGCATGAAATCTGGGAAGGAGAAGTTCTACAGGGTCATGCCGCCGCTCTCCACGTTTGACATCAAGATTTCCTCCGTCCATCCGGACAGGTGTTGCTCATCGCCTTCATACTTCGGCAAGTTCGGGGACACGAAGGACAATGTGGTACCGAAGAGCAATGTGAAATTGAACGGCATGCTGAATCGGAAGCACACAGTGAATGATTCTGTCGTAAATACAATTCCCTCGTCGAACAGTACCATATGAGGAGCGACTAGAAATCAGTGTAGTGAGTGCATGCAGAATATGTCCATGTGCAACGCATTCGAACTAATCACATTCAGGTACGGGAAGGTACTGGCGGCATTCATTTCCTACATATGCTGCGATTCTGCAGAGGGGGCGGAGCCACATACGGCCTGGGAAGGGGCATGTTCAACGAGATGTGCATTTCCCTACCTGACATACAGTATTCAGTAAGCGACGAGTCGGACATCATCATGTATGGCGGCACCAGATACGCTGTTGCAGCTATAGACATAATGTACAAAGGGCACAGGGGTCTCATACTCGGGTCTCAGGCAGGTCGAAGTTCAGCAATCTTGGAAACGGAGACACAGGCGAGGAACTGGATGAATTCTTCGATGCGGTGGAATCGAGGACTGGAACTGGCAGGACAACCATCCTCATGGACACGAAGACGAGCGTCGCTCACAGGATACTCGACAGACGTGGAGAAAGGGCTATCGCAGTGATGCAGAGCCACAGGGTGTGGGGGGACGTCTTCGACTATTTCCACAGGGAAAGGTGGTATACGCTCCGCATCAAGACGGATGCCTTCACTTATGTGTCTGTCAGGAGGGGCAGGATTGAAAGCATATCGCCGGTTCAGTTCTTTGTCGTTACATCACTCGATATCCAACAATCACTCCCACAGACGGCCACCGGATAATGTTTTTATATGAGTCGTGCGTCCACAGATTTTGGCTATGACGTTAGCCGCTTAACCACCCTATGGGGTTGATGACGTCTACATTTGAAAGGGTGTTGATTTGTCGTACCTCTGGGTAGAAACGGCTATTCAGGTCATAGGCGTCCTTCTCCTTGCCCCGCTTGTTGAGGGAATAATAGCGCGCCTCAAGGCGATTATGGAGTCCCGACGCGGTCCGAAAATCCTGCAGCCGTACTACGATCTTTCCAAGTACCTGAAAAAAGAGACACTTGTCAACACTGATGCGACTGCTTTCTTCAACATCGCGCCATACATGGTGTTCAGCATCTACCTGCTTATCGCATTTGTAATCCCGGTCATATTGCCTTATCCAAATGAGCTGAGTCCTGTTGTGGATTTCCTAGGAGGAGGACTTCTGTTCGTGCTTGCAGCAGTCATACAGATATTAGCTGCATTGGATGCGAGGAGCTCCTTCACCACACTCGGAGCAGGGAGATCTGTCACATTTTCCGCGTATGCGGAACCGACGCTCATAATGGTATTCTTTGCGGTTGCACTGATCAGCAGCAGCAACAACCCATACATAACACACAACCTGATACTCTCCTACGGCAACTATCTGACCCTTCCGCACCTGCTTTCCAGTGTGGCGTTCTTCATGCTGTTCCTCTTTGAAACGGGAAGGCTGCCAACGGAAAGTTCAGGCATGATGGAATTCGGCATGATAGATGAGGCGCGAAACTACGAGTATTCGGGCCGCCACATGTTCCTGCTTAAGTACTCTTCGCTCATCAAACAGTACCTCCTTGGCTCGGTCCTCATTAATGTCTTTGTGTTCCCCTGGTTCCTCCAGTCATCGCTTGTAGGATCAGTTCTGGACATCCCCATAATGCTTGGTAAATGGATAGTGATTGCGGCAGTTGTCGCATATCTTGAGGAAACACTCGCGAAACTGAGGCTCTTCAAGATACAGGACTACCTGACACTGTCGTTCGCACTTGCAGTGTTCTCTGTCATCACTTACTCACTTGGAGGGCTGCTATGATCGACCAGGAGATTGTTAACTTCATTGGTATTCTGATGCTGATTTCAGCACTGGCTGTTCAGATAAGTTCGTACATCAAGCCAATGATAAATTCACTCTTAACACAGTCGATCCTTCTGGCGATCAATGCAACATATCTCGGCCTGGCAACTTCAGACGCACTGCTCATACTGCTCGCAGCATTGATTGTTCTGCTGCGCGGTGTGCTGCTGACAAATATTCTGTCCAGAAGACTTCCACATGGTAGAAGATTCGTCCGGGAGTATTCGACAGGCACAGGCATAGCTCTCCTTTCAAGTGTTGTTGTTTTCATAATTTCTTTCATTATCTACAGAATCGTTTTCTTACCTGTTATCGGGCATCCGGACGGTGCAATTGCACTTTCGCTTATCACACAGGGCATGCTCCTGATACTGACAAGGAGGAACAGTTTCGCGCACTTCATCGGCTTTGTGGAGGAGGAGAACGGGATTGTCCTCATGAGTCTGAGCATAATAGCACTGCCACTTGTCATTGAAATAAACATACTGCTAGATGTTCTGGCTCTTGTTGTAGCGGGGGCAGTACTGATCCAGCAGAAGATAGAGCACGAGCCTGAATGGGAGTTGATGGGATAATGGACATCCTCCCTCTTGTGATTCTGCTCACTCCCATACTTTTCTCGCTAAGCTACTTTGTCAGGAGATTCAGATTGCTGCATCTGCTTTCCGCTTCAATCACAGTAGTCTCCGCCTTGCTGCTCAACATCTACTCAGTCAGCGAGGCATCTTTCTTCCTGATTGACAGCCTGAACAGGATCATTGTACTCACTGTTGCAACTGTCTATCTACTTTCTGTGACATTCGGTCTCGGATACCACAGCAGAATGGGCGAATCAAGGAATCTGAAGTTTCACATGTCACTGATAGATCTTTTCGCCTCAAGTATGCTGTTTTCTCTGATGGTCAACGACTTCGGTCTGCTCTGGATCGGTGTCGAGGCCACTACGGTGTCAAGCGCGCTGCTTCTTGTTATCGAGATGCAGCCGCTTGATGTGGAAGCAGCATGGAGATATGTGATTATAGTTTCAGCCGGACTCACGATAGGACTCATTTCCGTCATAATGCTCTACTATGTTTACGGATCGCTAACTATCTCCACATTGCTGGCGATCAGGCACGCCTCAACAATACCACTCGAAATTGCTGCAGCGACCGCACTCATAGGTTACGGTACGAAGATAGGTCTTGTGCCGATGCATACATGGCTCCCGGATGCCCATAGCCGTGCGCCGTCTGAGGTAAGCGCGATGTTTTCAGGAGTGCTGCTGCCGGTGGCGGTATATGCAGTGTTCAGGGTCTATCAGGTGACCTTCAGCAGCAAGATGGAGTATCTCTTTCTTATCTTTGCGCTCGCCACGGTAGTCATATCGGCGTTCATACTTGCTTCCCAGAGGGACCTGAAAAGGATGTTTGCCTACTCCACAATGGAAAACATGGGAATGATGGTTACTGGATTCATAATCGGAGGCGCAGGGTTTGCTGGGGCCCTTGTCCTGCTTGTTTCACATGCTTTCGGGAAGGCAGGCGCGTTTTATTCGTCAGGCAACATACTGGAAAGCTATCAAACGAGGGAAATGTCCAGGATTGGCAACCTGAAGGAGAACATGCCTTACACCACCGTGTCCCTACTGTTTTCATCGCTGAGCGTTACAGGGTCACCGCCCTTCGGCACTTTTATCGGCGAGTTCCTCATAATACTCTCCCTTTACATGGCGGGCCTGTACGTCCTGGCCGTGATCATTGCCATTTCGCTCGTCATCGCATTCGCGAGCGTGAACTTCAAAGTTGCAGGTATGATTTTCACCCCCTCAGATGAAAAAAGATCGGAGGCCGGTATTTCCCAGAGAGCAGTTGCAATTGCTGCTGTGGTACTCTCCGCGGCAGTGACAATCATCTTCTTTATCACTGGAGGTTATCACATTGGATGATTCACTTTCTGCTGTCTTCAGGATCGGAGATGAGCTGTTATGTGTAAAGGGACACCAGTCAACTTCCCTGCAGCCGTGCACCATTACTGAACTGGACAGCTACGAGAACAGCATCGCACTTTTGGGCCAGCATGACTTCCCCCGGGAATTGCCTGAGAAGTTCAACTTCAACCTGGGACCCGTTGCCGGCGGATTACTGGAAAGCGTGAAGATGAATGTCTACACAGACGGCGAAAGGATTGTGGAAATCAGACCTGACCCGTCTTTCAAGAACAGAAACATACATATGAGGAAGTCAGGGATTGACGAAGCACTTCTCAAAATGGAGCGGGTGAACGGCGTATATGCGGCCAGCTTCGGGACTGCATTTTGCCTTGCAGTTGAAGAAATTCAGCAAAGCCCGGCGGACTACGACACACAGCTGACCAGAATACTGATTTCGGAACTCGAAAGGATAACAAATCACATCCATGTCATAGCAAAGCTCTCCGAGGGAGCCTCACAGAACGTGGCAACCCAGCACCTGTTCTCCCTCGAGGAACGTGTGAGGAGGATCATTTCAGAATATTTTGGTCACAGATTCTTCTACGGCCTCAACAGCATCGGAGGGCTTGAGCGGGAAGTCAATACAAACGGTCTGGGAGGCAGGATAAGCAGTGTTGTGGATGAGTTCAATTCCATATGGGATGCACTTGCCTCCTCAAGACTGTTCCTTGACAGATTGCAGACAACATGTTTTGCAAAAAAGGAGTGGACCGTAGGACCGGTCGTCAGGGCTGCCGATTTCAAGTATGACGCACGGCTGTCAGGCTACCTGCCGTACGCGGACATCGGCTTCGAAGTTGCATCGGATGACACAGGTGATGTGCTGTCCAGGGCACTTGTGAGGCAGCATGAAGTCGAGATATCCAGCCGCATGATAGAGGAAATTTGCAGGAAGGTCAGGAAAGTGGGGAAGAAAAGGGACCTTTCATCTGACAAAAACGGATGGTCGGTGAAGAGGGTGGAAACACCAGGCGGCGACATGATACTCTTCCTTGGAATTTCCGGCGGCTTCGTAACAGATTTCGGCATACGTTCTGCTTCCATGGCAAATATACTCGCGTTCGCGAAGGGGGCAACTTCCGGCATACTCACCGATTTCACTTTTGCATGGGAAAGCTTTGGTTTCTGGATTTCAGAAATGGGGGATTACATTTGAAGAACTGGGCTGTGCGCGGACTCTCCAGGAGGAGGATGACCACGGCTTTCCCACGCGGGGAACCGGAGTCTGTTGCACCCTGGTCAACCATACCGGTTAAAGTACGGGAGGGTACTGTGTTGTGCCCGGCGGATGCGATTCATGACAACAGCGTGATTGCGGAAAAATGCATCTCATGCGGCAGATGCAGTGATGCATTCGCACCCGGCGGCAATGTCAGAACTGTTTTAGTGAGAAGGGCAGACGGAGTATTCAGGAAATCGTTCAACATATTCATTATAGATACTGGATCCTGCGGTGCCTGCAATCTCGAGGTAAAAGCGCTCACTAACCCGATTTACGACATGCACAGGCTCGGAATATTTTTCACAAGCACACCGAGGCATGCGGATGCTCTACTGGTGGTTGGAGTGATGTCAGAGAATATGAAGGAGCCGCTGAAAAAGGCATACGAGGCAATGCCATATCCGAAACTGGTCTTTGCCGTAGGTGCATGCGCTGTTTCCGGCGGGATACTGGGCAAGAGTATTGAGGAAACGCTAAATGCAGACGTAATTGTTCCCGGCTGCCCGCCGAGCCCTTTCACAATACTTGATGCACTGCTCAAGTCCAGGGAGGGGTAGGATGGCAGAGCTGATAGAGCCCCTTCTTCTTCTTTTCGCAATACCTCCAATTGTTTCGGTTGTATCGAAAAAGTGGTCCTATGCCGCCAGTATCGCAGCCACAGCAATCACATCCGTTCTTGCACTCTATTCGCTGCTGGCAAATCAGGCACCTGAGACTGTTTCAGTTGGAGGTATTCTGTTCGGCCTTGATCCACTTTCACTTTATTTCCTGCTGGCAGGATCGATGTCATGGCTCTTCACATCCACATATTCAATCGCATACGACAGATACAGCAATGCAGTAACAGCATCCTACCACGCTGCTATCCTCTCGATTGTGACTGTAATACTCACAAGGAGCTATCTTCCATTCCTGATAGCCTGGGAAGGGATGTCTGTTTCTGGTTACTTCCTGATAAGCTACAAGAAGGGCACGGAGAAGGTGCCGCCTTTCGTGTTTCTTGTATTCGGCGAAGTGAGTTCACTCCTTGTTCTCCTCATGTTCACGTATTTCTATGCCGCTTCTGGAAATCCGAATTTTTCACCGGATGCCTACAACCAGGTCATACTGTTTGTCGGTTTAGTCGGCTTCCTTGTGAAGCTGGGTATTACTCCCTTCCAGATGACGGAGTGGCTACCGATTGCACACGGGGGTGCACCAGTCAACGGTTCTGTATTATTCAGCGCCACTATGACTATGGCCGCGCTGTATTCGATAATAAGGGTGGTCAGTTTTGCCCACGCCTCGTATATAATTGGTGGACTTCTCATGACAATAGGCGCGTTTTCGCTTCTCTTCGCTGCAATCTACGCCGCATCCTCCGAACACGTGAAAATGCTGCCGGCCTATAGCACAATAGAGAACAGCGGCGCTATGCTGATACTGATTGGAACCGCGCTTGTGAGCATGGATTACGGGGACATGCTGCTCGCCACATTTGCACTTGCGGGCGCCATGGTGTATGTCTTTGCCCATACAGTTGCAAAGACGGGCCTCTTCCTGTTCGCCGGTTACATTGAAAGCACAGAGGGCACACTTGATCTGACCAAGGTTTCAGGCACGTCATCTCGTATATTCTCTACAGGCGGCCTGCTGAACGCACTTTCACTTTCGGGCCTTCTGCCTTTTGGCGGAGGACTGGGGGAATGGATGATGCTTGAGACCCTGTTTGTCATGGTCACTTTCAGCTCGCCGGCAATTTCGGTGCTCGCTACTTTCACTGGTGTTATGGCGGCTCTTGGCGCAGGGATCACGCTTGTCGCTATGACAAAGTTCTTCGGTTTCGGCGGCAGACTCAAGAAAGGTGCAAGGAACGGAAGACGGACTATGGCCATCCCCATACTCGTCGCAGGTGCGCTTTCTCTATTGATAGGCCTGGGGGGATTTTTCATTATTCAGGTAGCGGGCGGCATCACAGCAGGGCTGACGGGACTCGGAACTGGCGGTTTGCTCACCGGTCTCTACGTGGTTCCAAAAGGACTGCTGATAGCATCTCCGGGTCAGAACGGCACTTTTGGTGTCGTTTCTCCTGCTGTTGTCTTTCTGATACTCACTGCATTTCTTGCTCTGACCTATGCAATCTTCGGGCGCATTAAAATAAGATACGTTCCAGTCTGGGACAATGGCGTCGACAAAACACGTGAGCCGGATTCCTTCGCCTACGCAAATGCGCTCAGACTGACACTCAAGCGAGTGTATCCTGCCGGATCGCAGAGCCCTGAACTGGAACACTTCTCAGCCTCATACGATATTTTCTGGGAAGGGCTGATAAAGCTGTCACATGGATTCGAGAAGGCCTCACGGAGATTTGCACTCGCCTTCATGAACAGCGATCTGAGAAGATACATGCTGTATCTGCTTATCGCTTTTCTCGGTGTGCTTGTCTACATCGCTCTTTAGGAGCGAGCACCTGAAAAATGCCTACTGCCTGCCATCCGCGTTGCCGTATTTCCTCCTGACGTATGTTATGACAAGCAGAGAACCTATTGCGCCGCTCAATCCTCCAAGCAGCAATGATGAAACCATGAGTGTCACCAATGTAGCATAGCCTCCAAGGAAAGTGACACTGAATGGTATGTCACCGACGGAAACAAGTGCCAGGTGGAAGAAAATGACAACAACGGAAGTTGAGATCAGTGAAGGGAGACCGCAAAGCCAGAAATCAGACCTGCCCCTTCTCGACATAGAGCCGAAAATCAGACCTGAAAGTATCAGGAAATAAAGGCTGCCTGCATAGAGTATCAGTACATCTATTATCAGAGAGCCGAAGATGACAGACCAGAGCTGCAGCTTAAGTTTTTCGCCTGCCAGATTGAATTTCAGTAGAGCCAATTTCACCATAAGCGAAGGGCA
>JAJYOM010000055.1 GCA_021796175.1 Thermoplasmata archaeon | reverse complement strand
GTTCCATTATATTCACAAAGTGGCGAAGTGAAATCGAAAGTGAAAGTTCCTCCTTTATCACCGACAGTTCAAATGGCACATTGTTCGAATAGAAGGGCCTTGGGAGTCCATTGACAATCTGCCTGATTAGTGCATAGTATTGCGCCTTGTCCCTGCTCCTTCTCTGAACAATTGTTACCTCGCTGCCAACAATGTAGCCGAAAGTGACGATATCTTGCACGGTTCTTCTTCCCGGAATACCAACGGTTTCAAAGTCAATGAGTGAACCGCCGGTGATGCTGAACGGAAGTTTAACAATACTCCTGAATGATGTGTCTGTATCTTTTAACTCTGGCAATTCAGACTGCCTCCGGATGCTGTGAATGATATGCTGATGCTAATGATAAGGCAGTACTGTCCTTAACGAGTTTCCCTCCAGGTCAATGATGATTCGGCTGCTGGCCATTACTCTGTGAATGCCTGTTACAGAGCTTGCAGATCCAATGGAATTCACGGATCTGCCTGGTCAATAGCCCTCTATTTCAAGGCCCAGAGAGTCAGCCATCGCACTGAAGTCTGCGTCCCGCGTGACAAGCACATCGTTTCCGGCTAATGCTATTCCGGCAATCATCGTGTCAACTTGTGACTTTACCCTCCCCGTCTTCATAAGTTCAGCTCTGATTTCGGCGGCCCTGAGCGCGGCGGTCTCATCAAAGGGAACGACAATGAACCTTTCCGCCAGCCGTTGAAAAGCGGTCGCCTCGGATTTGGAACGGCTGAAAAGAAAGCCTGAGATTATTTCATAGAGAACAGGTGTGGGAAGCAGCTTCCCTTCACGCAGTTGCTCGAGCTCTCTTGCCTTGCGCACTGCACCTGTATCAGAACGCATCAGGTCGATGATGAACGAGGTGTCGGGGATGTATGCCAGACTACCCTCCTCCTTCCATTATTTTTCGCTTTTGCAATTCTATATCTTCCTGCTTTATCCTGGCCACAGCTTCTGCGATTTTGTCTGCAGCCTGCCTGTCAACAGGGCGGGTAAATTCCAGCAACGATGGCTCGCCTTTGCCCAGGAGCCTGTGGATCACGTCGGAGAAGCTCTCTCCTGAACGCTTCGCGGCCCTGAGCCTGGTGTAGGCAGAGTCCTCCAGAGAGATGGTTTTACTTCCCATGCATATATGCATGTGTATCTGTGTGTTTCAAAACTCTGATTGTTGTTTCGATTTGACACTGACTCGTTCCCTGCCCGTCAACTATGACCTATTTTCCTTTCAGAAAAAACGCTTTCAAATGCTCCCGTGACCTCTCTTGCGGCTTCTTCTGCCGAAAGATGCGTGTACAGCTGCGTCGTGCTGACAGATGCATGCCCCAGATGCACCTGAACGGCTCTCAGGTTTACACCGCTCCTTACAAGCCTGGTTGCGCACCAGTGCCTCAGGGCATGCGGGTGCATTTGCTCGATGCCGGCCCTTCTGCCCTCTCTCCTGACCATCCTTCTTACAGCGCTGTAGGACAAACGCCTGCCGCACGTGGTGAAGAGTGCATCGCCGCCTCTTCCTCTGTAATGGGCGACATATGTCCTTATGTCAGTGATCAGGAATCCGGGCAGGCCGACCCTCCTTTCAGCTTCCAGCTTCTCACTCCTGACTTTGATATATCCGTCTCTCACATCCGAAGTGTTCAGCCCAACCAGTTCTCCCAGTCTGAGACCGCAGAAGGCAAGCACTTCGATAATCACTTTGTTTCTGAATGCTGGACCCCTATTGCCCTGATCCGCGCTATGTTGAATCAGCTTCATCACATCATCGTCGCTCGGTACCCAGGGCTCAGCTGCTCTCCGCTGGCGAATGTTGGGAACTTCAATTTTTATGCCCCTGAACTTCATCCACGCACCAACATCTCTCATCTGGCAGTTGATTGTGCCCTCTCTTCTTCCCTTCTTCAGCTGTTCTTCCACATATGACCAGAGTCTGGAAGGATTTGGTCTGTCCAGGCTCAATGTCTCGAACAGCGAAGAGATCGTTCTTTCCATTCTCCTAGCAGTGCTCAGGGAATAACTTCCCGAACCTGCTGCCCACGTTCTAAAATCAGCCAGCTCTTCCTTTCCTGGTTTCATTCCGATACCTCGAAGTGTCTGCGAGGAGAGCAGGTCGAGGAGCAGCCAGTCTGCGCCCGCCTCTTCACCCCGGTTATGCAAAATGTCTCTCACAAGTTTATAGTGCTTCCGGCCGGCGTCCCGATGAGCTGTGCTGGCTGTGTCAAACGCGTATCGGCGCACACGGCAACGCTCTGTAGAAGCAGTCACAGTAAAGTCATATTGATGACGTTTCAAAAGCGGTCAAAGAGGTCTCAATCTTCTGCATATAATGCCTTCATGCGTGTGCAATGTTGGTTTCTTCCAGTCTCTTAGTGATATATTTCTCTTCTTTGCAAGCTCAGCTTCCTGCCGCTGTATCTTCTGAACAATTCCCAGGCCGAAGTGAAGACATTCTTATCTGTCCAGAGAAGTCTGATGTGTTACGACTAGAGGATGAAATCTCCTATGTCGAATGCAATTTCTGATTTCCCCGTTCTTGCCATTGCGAGAGTTGTCGCCTCGTCAACAATGTAGTCTGATGTGTAGACTGCCCCGAATGCGCCTTTCAGCGCACTACTGATTAATTCAACACTCAACCCATGCTTGTCGTCCCTGGAGTTTCTTACACCGACGAATACACCAGTATCAACAAAGACCGAAATCCCATCACTCTCCCTGGCACTCCAGTCCATTGAGGTATTTATCGACATTCTCAGCGGCATCCCTGACTCCCCAATTGACTGGTTTTTTCAACATTCTCCATGCGACGTCTTTTTCCAGTGGTGTCTTCTTTATCTGCCTAATGAATTCTTCTTTATGAGCGGTGCCGAAATCGATGAGTGCTCCAACTGCGTCCTGTTCATTGAGTTTAAGTCCTTCCTCCAGAAAGATTCTCGCGAGGAATACCTGGAGAGTTTGCTTCTTCTCTTCCTTTATCCTGATTGTTGTAGACATGGTATACATGTATCTGTATAGATAGATTATAAGTATGTTGATCCATGCATTTGCGTTCAATGCAAAGTACTGATGGCCAGGACCTGTGTCCTCTTTCATGTGAAGTCAGACATTTTCAAGGGCAAACGCAGTACAGCCAGCCTAGTTCGATACGTGCTCGCTATATCACGTTGAAAGTGCTTTTCGGATTTCATTCAGTCTTAGGGCTATATTCTTTTTCTTCTCTGTGAGCTTCTGCT
This sequence comes from Thermoplasmata archaeon, assembly GCA_021796175.1. Taxonomy (GTDB): domain Archaea; phylum Thermoplasmatota; class Thermoplasmata; order Sysuiplasmatales; family Sysuiplasmataceae; genus JAJZXY01. The sequence goes on along the minus strand of JAJYOM010000055.1, from coordinate 6,539 downwards.
TGCGCGGCCTGTGCAGCGAGTCGAGATCGAAATCAGAGGCAGTCAAGTCCAGTGCAGTTGCCCTTCTCATGGACAGAAGACTGCGTGCTCATGGATATTTGCGATATCCATCACCTTTGAAGCATCGTTTTGATCTTTGAGACATACGCGTGTCAGCAGCCCTGCCGGGCCGGATTGTGTCTCAATCGTTTTCACCAGTTCGAGTCCTTTGTCAATAATCTGTCCAACTAAGTGGGCTATCCCTTCCCCTGTTTCATCCAACTGACTTTTAGTGTGGATTAAAGGTTGCGCCATTAAATGTCGTCCCGTGTCGAAATCATCGAAGGATATCCGCTATGCAATGAACACCGCTAAGTACGCAACATGAAAAAAGGGCTCCAGAAGATTTAAGAGGAGGCTCTCTGGCAGGAAAAAGGCCCGTCGTCGTGAAGTTTGGTCTGTAAATGAGGAGCTCGGATGCACTGTCACGTTGTCAGTGGGAAGCAGGAGTTGTTCACCGAATCCGGCAAGGGCAGCAGGGAACAGTCCCCCGGCGGCGGATTACTATGTTACACGACCAAACACGTGTAATTACGCGGAGGAGAAAGTCGAGGCATATTTTCATAGGGATGAGGTGGAGAAGGCGTTCAGGGTAATGAAGGTCCTGAATGATTCTGGACCATTATGTTTCAGGCTGAGCGATACGCTGGTCGCTTATCTTGCTGTCGTCAACCATTTCACATATCTGTTCGGGCTGTCGCATGTTGGCCACTGCTATCGGCTGGCGGGAAGCAGAGCGTGGAGAAGGAAATAGAAATGCTCAGGCCATCTAAGAGTTCAATGCTGTCAGACACGGACAGATTGTATGTCGGTGGGGGAACGCCGACAAAAGACGACATGAAACTCGTGAAGGAACTGTGTCTTGAAGAGTCGATCCGCTTCCGCCTATTATCCGGTGCCAAGATATTAATACATATCGTGCCTGTGGAAATCGCCACCATCAAAAATACTCAGGTGAGTGTATGTCCCACTTTAGTCATTGGTCTTTGTCTTCCGAGGAGCGATGCTCTTCAGCAAGAATGGCAGGTGCGCCAAAAAGCACGGTGCTTGTAGTCGCAGTAGCTGCTTTGATATTGTTGGGCGCCTTTTCCGGATTCAACTCAGCTGCCATGCCGAAGACAGCTTCGACTCGGTCGACCTCTGGAAGATTTGTCGCACGGTCAGCCGCTCGGACCGGTGCTGTTCCTTCAAACATTGAGGTCTCAAACAGTCCAGTTGTGAAATCTGAATCCGTTTTCCAACCTCAGGTTTCATCCGATCCGGGCAAGATAATCGAAACGCTCAGCTACGGTCGGATCCAGTCATACTATCCTGTGCCGTACCAGGGGGCATATGATCCGGCGAATGATATGATATACTCAGGTGAGGTGAATATAAATCTCGGTCTTACGCTAATTCCTGGTCTCATAAGCGCGAATGTGTCTTCTGGCACCCTCTCTTCAAGCATCATTTCAACAAAATATCCTGTTTACAGTGACGCGTACGACAGCTCAAACGGGAGAGTGGTTCTGGGGGAGTTCAATACTTCCAATAACTCCCTGTATATACAGCAATTCAATCCCACAACAGGGACAATTTCTGCCAACCTTTCCTTTCAAAGATTTGGTCCAAACACTATTTCCTATGCAGCCACAACTTTGTTCGACCCTGTAAATGACCTCGTATACATACTTACAACGGCTCCTGTTGGACTCGCGAAATTCACGAATCTCACCATTTACGATCCATCTACCAACCTGGCAGACGCAAATCCACCTTCCCTGGCGGGATTTTTCGCAACCAGCATGGTCTTCAATTCCAATTATTCGACATTATACATCGCCGGCTCCATTACTGTCGCCAATGGGCAACAGATTGGCGTAATGGTGATCAACATGAGCAACTATTCAGAGCACCTGGTAATAATGCCCGGTACATTTTCGCCTTTTAATGAAGTTTCAGGCGGAATTGCTTATGACCCGTTCGACGGTATGGTTTATTTCTCATATTCGGCTTATCCCGCATCAGGATCCTATTTTCCGGAAGGTATAGGCGTAATCAATGCCTCCTCTCAATCATACGTGCTTAACTTCTCAATGCCTGCTGTAAAGGTAATATTTACTCCGATCACGAATATATATGGTCCGAACATTGCCGGCGTATTAGTTTATGATCCAAACAATCACGATTTGTATCTAGGCCAAAACGGCCTGTCATGGGAGACATATTCACCCTCTGTCTTCAATGAAACAATCGCGGTTGTCAATGGTACATCACCAACCGCAGCAAATCCGGTCGCGCTTCTGCCATCGCAATCATTTCCGACCGGCGTCAACTTCATACCTGCCCAGTCCACACACGAGGGGGGCACCCTGTGGTTTTCATCGATTGGACTTGTTAATGGTACTCTGCAGGGAAACTATACAGTCGCGGGCATACCGCCTGTCATCAACAGCCTGTCTGTCACACCAAACATCATTGACGAGGGTTCCAGCGTGACGGTGGCATCCACTGCATCCTTCGGCGTTGGTGCTCTGACGTATTCGTATTCGGGATTGCCCGCCGGTCTTATCTCTGAGAACCTGAGTTCGATAAGCGGCACACCTTCAGTCAACGGAACATTCAATATCAAACTCACAGTGACGGATGCGGCCGGTGAGAGTGTCAGCACAGCAGTTCAACTCACGGTCAATGCGCCGCCTTCCGCAACAATGTCCTATTCACCGGCAACGGTGGATGCAGGGCAGCCCGTGCAGTTCACTGTCACACCGAAGGGCGGTGAATCGCCATACACCGAACACTGGGTCTTCGGCGACGGCTCCACAGCGACGGGCCTTTCGCCGTTCCATGTCTACAATGCGTCGGGTAGCTTCAAAGTGGCTGTGACGGTTACAGACTCGCTTGGCAACAGCTATGCTGCAACAGCCACAGTAAATGTCTCGCTGCCGCCGTCCAATGTGACCATACTGGCGAGCCGTAACGTTGTCGATGCAGGGCTACCCTTAACTTTGACTGCAGAAGCTCAGTTCGGAAGCGCTCCGCTGACTTATTCATGGACATTGGGAGATGGCAGCACATCCTCTTCTCAGTCTCTCGCTCACTCATACAGTGCTCCGGGCACATATGTCATTAAGCTGACAGTGACGGATTCGGCCGGTCAGCTGTCGTCGACTTCATACACTGTTCTTGTCCTCCCGGATCCGCAGGCAGTGATAAACAACGTCTCAACACTCGCAGCAAACACTTCAGCCACATTCAGTGCATCAGTAAACGGCGGACTCGCGCCTTACTCGTACCAGTGGAGCTTTGGTGACGGCTCAAACTCAACTGATGCGACGCCAGGTCATACCTACACTTCGAAAGGGACTTATCAGGTAGAGCTGAGGGTCACTGATTCGGAAGGCTACACTTCAACAAGTTATCATAACGTGACTGTAACGGCAGGCAGTTCGAGCTCTGGTACATCCTCCTCCAAAGCCCCGAGTCAGAACTCAGTTGCAGGTTATCTTCTGCTTGGCGGCGGACTTATTGCAGGATTCGCAGTGGGCTCTGTCATTGCTGCACTGCTCATTGCAAAAAGGAAGCGACCTCCCGCATGATTCAAACTTGAGCAGGCAGTCTAGCATCTGGATGCTGCATCTGTTGGAATTCCGCGTTATGCGAGACCCGCCATAGAGGAGGAGAAGGGGCGTATATCAGCCCCTCATAACCGCTGCAGGATAAGCAATGGAATTGTGCCATATCATCGTGGATTTTGATTCCAGAACCACTTGCCGAACAAGGAAATTTCAGCTTATGGAGAAAATGAGATGAAGAGGAGCTTCGAATTTATCGCTTCCATCAGCGAAGTCTCTCCGCTGACCTCCGACATCGCAATTCAGGCAGGAGAGGTGGATTTCATGATGAAAAAGAGGATCCGAGGATGGCCCATAGCCGATTCTGTGATATATGCAACTGCACTGCTTACTGCTTCCAAGGTAGTCAGTGGAGACCCGCACTTCGAGTCACTGAACAACGTTGTTTTCCTGAAGCGGAGCAATTCCTGACGCGGGTTGGCTATTCCTCGTCTTAAGCAGTAACAGTCCCGGAATGCAATATCATGGTCTAGCCAGCAGCTGATCGCGATGATTGCGCAACACGAATGTATGTGCTTTGAGCGGAGATCCGCAGAAATAACATTATCCGAACTACGCGATTTTTTGTGAGTGGGTAAGCGATGTCGCTGTTGCAATACACAATTTCGAGAATTCGATGTGGATCGCATCCAGTCTCTTCACAATGTACTTCTCCTTATCTGTGAGCTCAGCATGCATGCCCAGTATGGAGAATCAAAATCACGCCTTATGAAGCTGGCCTCAGTAGCTTCTCTTATAGATTGGAATATCTGATGCAGATTGAAGATCGCCTCCTCAATGTCCCTGGTGACATTAGTTGGATCCCCGTAAAGCCGTTACAGGATCAAACGGGTCAGGCCGAACTGCGTCTCGAACATTCTCGTCTTGTCGAGTCGCTCATATTTCAGACGCGTTCCTCGGTTCTTGCTGACCGGAAATTAAGTCAGCCGGATGGAAGCGCTGGGATTTATAGATAGTAAATCCGGGGAATTGAATTCAGTGTAAACTGGTTGGCAAATTTCATCCTTCCTGCTCACAGATCCATCCGGCGGCATCGCGATAATTTTCTACATGAACCCCTGGAATCTGCGTCAGGCTGAATCCCCTTTGCCGGATCCAAGGTCTGTCCAGGTGAGGACACCGGTCTGAACCCGCTGTATTATGCCTACGACATGCAGATCCAGGGGGTTTATCCAGTCACCCTGTAATAGGATACGATTGCCTGATTCAGAACATGACATTCGCCGGAAAGAGATGCATTAGGTGCGACAGGACGATCGATCTGCTTTGATACGGACAAGAGAGAGCCCGCTTTGATGCCTGCCGCAATCCTCCTTCTGTGAACGCTATTGCCCATCCGCCTCTTCTATATTCAACAGATTATCATCTGCACAGAACATCTCCCTTCTTCCGGCGCCCAGTGTGAATGCGGCTACAACAGAGGGGACGTACCGGCTGCGCCTCAGCACGTCCTCCTTCTCGAAGTACAATACACCTGTGTCACGGTAGTGCCTCATCACGTGAAAATCTATGTTGGAAGAGCCAGTGGGAAAATGCACCCTCCGGTTGTTTCGCGTCTACGGCGCTGAGGAGCAGCGAACGGTGTTGTCCCGGCGTGCTCTCAATCGCAATCGGGCAGGTAAAAGACGGTCGGCGTATCGGCGTCAGGTTTCAGGTACAGGGAAAAGCAGCGCCTGGCAAGGCTTGTGATTAAGAGGACGGCGGTAGGGAGAATGTGCTCGCGATGGAGTGCCTGGTGCCGCTCATGGGGCTGTTTCAGTTGTCTTCGGATGTATCGGCAATTCAGGTTACAAGCCCTTGACATGCATCGACCTTGCCTGAAAGACGGTACATTGTGCGGGTTCCAGCCCCCGGCAGGAGCAGGGCAATCTATTTAGGTAAGAAAGTTCTTACCACGCAGTGTGAGTCAGGTGAGTGAAGGAACTGTACTGCGAAAAATAAAGGTCAGCGATAAAGGACAGATATCGATTCCGGTTGAGATGCGCAAGGAGCTGGGAATCCAGAAAGGAGATGAGCTGCTGCTGCTGAACAATCGCGGCAGGCTGATCATCGAAAAACCGGGCCGTGTCATAAAACTTCTCGAAGACGACCTTTCGGACTTGATGATCATTAGCGAGACCTCAATGAGGAAACTGTGGTCGCCCAGAAGTGAAGATGTCTGGAATCGTTACCTGGAAGAATAGGAATGGACCTGAAGCAAAGAGACATAGTGCTTCTTTCGTTTCCTTTTTCTGACTTCAGTGCCTCGAAGGTAAGACCGGTGATAGTCATTTCCAATGACGGGTACAATCGCGACTCAGACGATTTTATCGCCGTACCCCTGACTTCGAATCTTCGAGAACGTGAATATTCGATCCTTGTCACCCAGAAGGATCTGGAAACAGGAAAATTGATTGTTGACAGCAGGGCCAGGACGGACAGAGTCTTCAGCGTGAACAAGAATCTCGTCAGAATGAACATAGGAAGAGTTAAACCGAACATCCACAGGAAGATGATCGGCATTCTCCTCCGGATCTTCCGAAGCGGATAGGTGATAATTTCTCCGATACCGATCCCCCTGAAATTCTCCACTGCCTGGAAGGTGATCCTTTGCGCCAGATGGGCTGACTCTTCACCTGAAGAGGAAAAAATCAGCAGGAGTCCTGGCACCAACAGGGAAATATTCTCACTTTGGTGCATATGCCCTTCGGCGTGATGAACGGCCTGTTTTCCACTGCTATAGAGCGTAACTGGTCACCCTGTTGAAAACAGCCATTTTTGATTAGGCAACTGCTGTGTTTGACCGCAAACGTTTTCGGGAGAAAGTGCATACACCCTCTCAAATGCACTCACTCACATCCGGCAGATGCCTCGGAAGAATGGAATACATGCTCTCGCCTGATGAGA
>JAJYOM010000054.1 GCA_021796175.1 Thermoplasmata archaeon | reverse complement strand
TTTCAATTGTCTTCAGCTTCTCATCAGAAATATCGATCCCCAGCGTGTCAGCAATCAGCTTCACGAGGTCGTTACCCTGTGACCTCATTTTGTCACGTATTTTTTGATAAACCACTTCTTTCGGCTGGTCAATTACCTCTGATGGCTCGAGGTCGTAGATTTCCGTGGACATCTCAGTGAATACTTTTGACCACAAATCATTCATAGAATCCCGTGAGTGTTCAGTTTCGAGTAAATCAGCGCTGGCAGCATATGCCTGGCGCATCCTCGCCACTAAATCGCTGTTGAGATTGTTCTTGTTGAGAGTGTAAACGTGCTCAATGTCTCCCTTGTGTCCCATGAAAAAGGTACGCCAGTCCCTCAGCAATCCCCTGCTCTCAGCCTGCATTAGTGCGGTGGCAAAGTAACTCCTCAGTACATATGGCCTGTTCCTGTTGCCAGCAGTCCGTAGAGCATTGCGTATCATGTCGCTTATGTTGGTGGTCCGAATGAATGATTTCTCACGTCTTATGGGCGTGACCAGCGGTGACTTCTTGGTAAGATGTTCCCCGCTCTTTGTCCTGTACTCGAGGTACGCTTTCAGATACCCGCACCCTTCAGGTCCAACGAAAGTGAAATACCTGTTACCAGTCTTGCTGAGTTCTTCCCGAACTACAACCATAGCTGGTATCTGTTCGAACCTGATTTCCTCTTCATTGATTGTCAATTCTGGAAGGTCGCCGAGAACTAGCCCGTCAGTTCCATAGTGGTTACCCAAGACCTCAGGGCGACAACCTCCAAAAGCAACAATCGCAATAGCAGCTCTTTGCTGCACAGTTGCCGCGTTGAGTATCTTCTTAAGTTCAGTTTGATCAGGAACTGTCTCATTTCGGAGTGTTGGTGTCCTGTCTGCACCCTTTATCTTAATCTTCCTACCGGTAGAGACACCATTCCAGTTCAACCAGGAACGAACTGGTTTCAACGTCGATTTGATGTAACTTCCGGCCTTTCCTTCCGTTTCCAGTCTGCTTATGTATTTCAGAAGCAATGTATCCCGTTGCTTGATATCCATTGTAAGCAGCTGGTCAGGAGCTATCTGATTGTCCTTACAGAACTTCCCCATTCGTCTCAGGTAGACTTCCGCCGTCGTTCCTGAACCGCGTTTTATGTTCCCTATCCACAGGCTCAATTCCTCATTATCCAATAGGCTAGTATACTTCGCTTTCATTCAGATCCACTTCCTATATGTATCGTAATATATAAAATTTAGGAACTTTTAAAACCTATATAGGACTAGACCCCGGCGGGCCCGTTTTTATACAGACCGTGAATGTTCTTTGACAGAATTATTCACAGTCGTATTTGTTCAGAAAAGCTTAATCCAAACCAGTTGGCCCGGCTTCTGATTGGCGTGCTTCGAAACATCTCTCTTTATGGAAGGGTCGTCCATATCGGACCAGTGGAAGACCATGCTCTCAATCTTGCGGAACTGCTTCATGAGCAAAGTGGCTATTTTCGAGTCGAAGAACGGACCGTTCTCGAAGGAATGATCCGGTGATGTGGAGCAAGGGAAGAGTGTATACAGGAAATGGACTCCTGATCAGAAGTTTGCAGTAATAATGGAGCACTTCACTGAAATGAGACCAGTGGCAGACATGACGGGGAGATGAGGGACAAACTCATTAATAGCCCGGCCTGATTATGCTTCATGCAGCTTGACTTTTCAGAACTGTTTCTATGCGGTGATGTAAACTACTCATCTGACGACCTCCCTCTTGGCGCACTGCTCAGCTACATCGGCTTCACCCCCGACACCGAAATGGAGGAGCTGGGGCGTTACATATCCGGAAGCATGATCGAGGCAGCGTTCTATATCGACAGGTACGCCAGACCAACTCTTGCGACCCGCGGCATCATGGGGAACAGAGTCAACGCAGTATGGCTTTCTCCAGATCACCGGAGGCTCCTTCAGGACCTTCAGAACTTCGGCACTGTGAGGAAGTCTATAGAGAGCGGTGACATGAGATACCACTTTGTCGCCGGATATCTCATCTCCGACTCAGGCATATTCTGCACACTGACTCTGACAGCCCAGACCGCCTACGCGCTGAAGAAGTATGGCGGAGATGCACTGCGCAATTTATACCTGAACAGGTTCACCGACAGGAATAATCCATGGTACGGCGCCACCTACTACTCCGAAACACAGGGCGGCAGTGATCTGGGTATGTGTACAACAACTGCCATTGAAACAGAAGGAAGGTGGAGACTGACCGGGCATGAAAAGTATTTTGCCAGCAACGCGGGGATAGCGGACGGGGCAATAGTCACAGCACGTCCAGAGGGTGCACCTCCCGGGGCTAGGGGGATAGCAGTATACTTCGTTCCTGCAAAGCGCACTGATGGGGAGGACAACTATATTGTGAGAAGGCTGAAGGACAAGCTCGGAACTATAGCTGTCCCGACGGGAGAGGTGGAGCTTGAAGGGTCAGAGGGAATGCTGCTGGGTGAGAAGGGGAAGGGGATATACTATGCCATGGAAATACTCTCGATATCCAGGATCGATGACGCGCTCGCTGCCGCAGGGATAGCGAGGAAAGCGCTGTGGGAAGCGTACAGGTTTGCGTGCAAACGTTCTGCCTTCGGGAAGAGCATAATAAGTCATCCACTGCTTGCACGGGATTTTATCGAACTGGAGTCGGATCTGGAGGCGGCGCTGGCCGTCTCGCTGGTCGCAGCAAAGCACTTCTCTGAAGGCAGCAACTCAACTCCGCCATACGACGACGGCTACAATTTCGCAAGGATGCTTACACATATCGCCAAGAACATGGCATCCGAAACTGGTGCAGCCGTAACCAAGTATGCCCTGGAGATAATGGGGGGACGTGGTTTTCTTTCAGAATTTCCAATGGAGAAGTTTCACAGGGATGAACTCGTGACCTCGATATGGGAGGGAACAAGCAACATACAGGCGCTGGATCTTCTGGAACTCATGACAAAGAAGCGGACGCATGAGATACTCTACCGCACACTTGGTGGTATTGTTTCCAGATGCAGAGACAGCGAACTTAAGGTAGCACTCACGGATGCTCTGGAGCGGACACGCCTGGAAGTGGGGGAGATGTTGCGCTCTGACGTTTCCGATTTTTATGGCAAGGACATACTCAGGGCCCTTGGGATTGTTACCGCAGCCGTCTATTTTCAGGATGCGGCCGACTCGCCTGCAGGGGAAACGCTGAAGCCTATGGCAAGAACATATATCGAAAGACACATGCTCAACAGGAGGGCTGATCCGGAGCTTCTTGAGCGAGCGGTCAGCCTGGAATGGATGGAGGCGGGCCGGTAGCGTAACTTTTGAGCGTGCAGGGAGAAGGACTGATATCACTTTGGCGGTTGATTTTTGCCGCGCATCCTCGACTTCATATTGAAGCATTGGCTCAAGTGTGCACTGTTCTGCCGCTAGTTTCCGATAGGATTTCAAACATGTCAGTGAGGGGGAAACGCCTTGATGCCTGCCAAAACTTATCGGTCCGGCAAACATGCTGCAAGGGCCAACAGGCTTCAGAAATGCGAAAGGACGCTTTCTTCAGCGGCCGAATGTTCTTGCGGCGATGGAAATGGCCGCACCAGTTTGTTGCCGCCACAGCCATTGTATACTCCTGGAGGTGCGAGTCCATAGTTTTATGCCCGCGATAGCTGTCAGGTAATATGCACGTCTCAGGCATACCGGCATTGGTTCTGTAACGCTACGCAATATGGTATCTATTTCTGTAGCAGGAATCGTTTTTCGGCTCGCTACACTGGTCTGTCCAGTCCGTCCACCGCTGGCCAGCTCTTCGTGTATTCAGGAGGGAATGTAATCTTCCCTGCCTCTCTTCTGCTGGAGTTCTGCAAAACTGTCGTACGGATATGTGATATCCATCCGGCTTATTTCATCCAGCGATTTTACCTCTTCGTTCCCAAGCCGCCATCCTGACGCTCCCATATTCTCCTCCAGTTGTGCCACGGACCTCGCACCGATAATTGGAGCGGTTATTCCCCTCCTGCAGAGGATCCAGTTGAGCGCTACCTGGGCAACTGTCCTGCCGGACCTCTGCGCCACGCTTTTCAGTTCTTCGAGAAGAGACCATGTTTTTTCATTGTTGAATGCATCCCATCTTTCCCTGTTGCCTCCCTTCAGTGAATCCCCCAGACGCGTTTCCGCCGGCGGCTCACTCATTTCCCTGGTGTATTTGCCTGAAAGCCAGCCTCCTCGCAGCGGGCTCCATGGAATCACTCCCAGTCCCTCGTTGATGCACACGGGAAGCAGCTCAAGCTCAGTTGCCCTGCATAACAGGCTGTACTGAGGCTGCAAGCAGCTGAACTGAACAAATCCAAGCTCCCTGCTGACGTCGATTGCCTTCTGGAGCTGCCAGCCCCTGAAATTGCTCGCACCGGTGTACATGACGATTCCTTCATCGACCAGATCTGACAGGGCCCTAAGTGTCTCCTCGACCTGCGTTGCGGGATCCCAAGCGTGAACCTGGTAGAGGTCGATGTAGTCTGTCTTGAGCCTTTCCAGGCTCTCTCTGACAGCCTTCATGATATGTTTTCTGCTCAAACCGATCTGATTTGGTCCGTCCCCCGTCGCAAACCTGGCCTTTGTGGCAACAACCAGGTCATCCCTGTCCTGCCCTGAAAGCCAGTTGCCCACAATATCCTCTGATTTTCCACTGCTGTAAACATTTGCCGTATCAATGAAATTGCCCCCGCCGGCAACAAAGTGGTCGAGTATCCTTCTGCTCTCATCCTCTCCTGCTGTCCATCCGAAAGTCATTGTGCCCAGGCAGAGTTCGCTCACCTTCAATCCGGTCATTCCCATATACCTGTAGTTCATCTTATCGGAAGGGGTAGCGGCATCATCCTTGAAATCAATTGTGAAAGGACACTGCCTGGCGGTCTTACTTACACCTTCGTGATTACATCGAAAGAGTCCTTCCCTGGCGGGAAGAGCAGCGAGTAAATCAGCGTGCCTCCTTCGTAGATGGCAACCGGCACCTGCAAGAGTGCCATAGGCAGTATCAGTTTCTTCGACGTCTTCAGCGTGCCGTACTGGTAGAACAAGAAGTAGCTCGCGAGGTTGAAGCCAAGCATCACTTCAATTGGAATGGGCATATAGAAACCGTATATCAGACCAAATCCCGCCAGCGCGACGCCCAGTATCCCTGTCCACCCGACAACATACCTGTAGATGAACCAGTCCATAGTGCCTGAGTTGATCTCCCTTACTGCCTTGTTTGCCCACAGCACTGACATGATCCAGCGTCTTCTCTGTTTGTAGAAATCCCTTGCTGAAACTGGAGGGGCGATGAGTACGGGGTGTGGTATGTGTCCGAATTCGAACCCCTCCTTGACTATCAACTGTCCCATAATTAGATCATCGCAGCCGTAAGTGCCGAAATCCCAGCCGACTGAGTATTCAATATCTGCCCTTATGACCAGCCCCTCTCCGTGCACGGACTTCGGTCGGCCTATTGAATTGAAGAAATGGCAAAAGGAGTCGCAGTTCGACACGCGCACCATGTCCGCGAGAGTGGAGAGCATGTGAACACCCGCCTTCCTGAGCCTGATGTGCCCCTGCCCCGCCTCTTCCTTCATAGCCAGTATGTGTGAAATGTACTCTTCCGGAACAAGTGAATCGTCATCAAGGTGGCAGATGTATGTCTCGCTGCCGTATCCCTGCGAATGCAGCCAGTCAATGCCATACTGCAGAGCTCTCATCTTGTTTCTGCTGCCATTGGGGGTGGAGTAGCCGGTCGGCACGATGATTTCACTGGCGCTGTACTTGAAGCGATCCGCCTCCTCTTTTATCACAAACAGCCCCATGTCAATGTCGTAAGTCTTCAGCACTCCAAGTATGTGTTCAACGACGAGCGGATTTTCACCATTGGTAGTCATTACTGAAATGACACGCCTGCCGCCAACACGTTCCCCCTGGTGGTCACAGGTCTCATCGGATTCCTTCCTGTTTCTCAGAAGCAGCCAGTCCTGCATTGCAGCGATAGGAAAGTAGAGCAGAACAAGGGCGATTGCAAGAATCGATATCACTGACTGTATAAGCTGCATCTTCTTGAACGGAAACCATACTCGCAATAATTAATTTTCCATTCCAGTACCGGTTGTTGAAACCCTTATTGCGGACAATCCTGCCGTTTTCCTTACGGCAGTAAGGGTTAAATGGTGCGGTCAGGGTTCTGGCAGCGCACTGCCGAATTCCGCATATATTATATGCAGGTTTGTCAATCATCATCTTACGCATGGGATGCACGATGTCTGCAGACAGTTTGCCTGTTTGGGTCATCCCGAAAAGGTGATGGCTCTTTGTACCTGAAGGAAGTCTCTCTTGAGAATTTCAAGTCGTTTGGAAGGAAGGTCAGGGTACCCCTTCAGCCTGGGTATACCGTAATTACCGGCCCAAACGGTTCCGGCAAGTCTAACATTTCAGACGCTATCCTTTTTGTTCTGGGACCCAAAAGTTCCAAGATGATCAGGGCGGGAAAGCTGACCGACCTGATTTATAACGGGGGCAGATCGAAGAACGCTTCCTCCTTCGCCACTGTGTCCCTCACCTTTGACAACAGCGATCGGGTCATTCCCTATGATGGCGATGAGGTAATGCTCACAAGGACGGTACGACGCTCAACCGAGGGCGACGGATATGCCTCCTATTTCTATATCAACGGCAGAAAATCCTCTCTGGGCGAATTCGATGTCTTGCTCAGGGAAGCAAAGCTAAGCGCCGATGGTTACAACTTCGTGCAGCAGGGCGATGTTACTCGTATAGTTGAAATGGGCAATGTCGAACGCAGGCGGGTAATAGATGATATTGCCGGCATTACAGCATTTGATGAGGAGATAGAGCGGGCAGAGAAGGAAAGAGAACAGATTGAGACTAATATGACAACGGCCAAATCAGTCCTTTCAGAGCTCAAGAGTGAGCTCAACAAGCTCGAACAGGAGAAGAAGGCTGCTGAGCGATATCTCAATGAGAAGAGGAAGCTAGAGAACTCGAAGTTAACACTGGATGAAAAGAGGCTGGCGACCATTGATGAGGAATCCAGGTCCATTAACGAACAGATTGACAGCAACGGACGTGAAATAGAGCGGCTGTCCGCTGAAATTGCGGACAGAGAAAAGAAGCTTGCGTCGCTTGAATCATCGCTCAGGACCAAAGACGATGAAATGGACAGGGCCGGCGGCGAAGAGGCCAGGGAAATCAGGAAGAAGCTTGACGATGCCAAGATAGGCAGGGCAAAGAACACAGATGCTGCTGACGTGGCGAGGCAGCAGGTGGATGAACTGCAGCAGTCACTCAAGTCAATTAAGGTGAAGGTGAATTCAGGTCTTGCCGTGGCCAGGAAGCTCCATGAGCAGATTTCAGCTGGCGAGGCAGAATTGAAACAGTCTGCAGCGGCGCTGGAGCAAAAAAATAAATCATACGCGGAGCTTGAAAAGAGGCTTGGAGAAGGCGACGAGCGTTCTGGTCGCCTGCAGTCGGAAATAAACAGGCTGAACGCAAGCATTGCTCATTCCGATGACGAAACAAGAAAGCTCCAGCTGGAATTCGACAGGCTGAAGGACAAGACAGACAGGGACATAGTCGAGCTCGCAAAACTCGAAGATACAAAGAACAACCTGGAATTTGAGTTCAAAGATGCAGTCTGGCAGCTGAAGGAGATTGGCTCAGGGGAAAAGGACAAGGAGGCAGAGCTGAAGAAGTGCCAGGAAGACTTCCTGCAGCTGAAGAAGAGGGAGGGTGACCTGGTCTCAAGGCTGGACGAACTCGAAAAGAGCATAAAGTCACTTACCAGGGAATATGAAAGGATCAAGGCACAGCATGATGCAAGGAGCGACGCACAAGGCGGTTACATGCGCGCTGTACGGTCACTGCTGGAGAGCAGAGACAGGAATGAGATCAAGGGAATATACGGTACAGTCGCAGAGCTGTGCAAGTTCGAAAAAGACTTTGAGGAGGCTATTTACACTGCTGCGGGATCCAGGATCAACGCCGTTGTGGTTGAGGACGACGGCGTTGCCGCGAATTGCATTAATTTCCTGAAGAAAAGCGGACAGGGAAGAACGACTTTCCTACCGCTGAACAAGATGATGGATGGAAGGCCGAGGGGAAAGGCAATAATGACTTCCAGCCAGACACTGGGTTTTGCAATTGATCATGTTGAATTTGATGACAAGTTCAGGCCCGCACTCTGGTATGTACTTGGCGACACCCTCGTCGTCAGAAACCTGGATGAGATGCGCAGGCTCATGGGAGGGATAAGGCTGGTGACGCTCGATGGCGACATTGCGGAGGCAAGTGGCGCCATGATCGGGGGCTCCGTTGACAAGACCACAAGGAGGCCGCCTGCCGAGTCCTCACGCCTGGATGAGACAGGTGACAAGCTCAGGAGTATGACAATCGAGTCCGAGCAGAAGGGAACAGAGCTCCTCAATGCAAGGTCAGAACTCAGGACGATTGAGGAGAAAATAAGGCATCTCCGCACGAATGCAGGCGACAGTTCAAGGACACTTGCAGAACTGAACAGCAAGAAGGAACAACTCGAGAAAAAGCTGAATGATCATGTCTACCAGTTGAGCAAGCTCAGGGAATCTGTTGCAGCCGGCGAGACTGCTCTCAGGTCATTTGCAGAATCTCTTGAATCGGCCGCGAAATCCAGCGAGGAACTCAAGCAGAGACGCGATGAGAAATCGCATGAGCTGCTTTCCGACAAGCCGAAGGAACTCAGCGACAGCGTCAACGCATTGAGGGCGGACATTGTGTCACTCAGGGAAGCGGTACAGGAAAAGACTATCAGCGTCAATGGAGACAGGGTGCAGCTCCAGTTTATCGAAAAGTCCAACAGTGAACTCACGGGAGAGATGGATCAGCTCGGCAGCAAGATATCGTCGCTGAAGGAAAAGGCGAGGGAATGCGATGAGAACGCATCGAAGCTGCAGGTTGAAATCGCAGCTCTCGAAAAAATGGAAGATCGGGTAAACAGCGCCCAGAACTCCCTCCGGAAGGAAAGGGATGAGATTGTCAAGTGCATAATGGATGAGAAAGGACTTGTGACAAAGGCAAAGGACAGGACAGACACGCTTAGGGATCTCATAATTTCACAGAAGGGGAATTTGGTTGGCGTTGAAGAGAAGAGAAGGGAAATCACAACGGAGATAGTAAACCTGAGGACGGGCGGCGCAATTCGGATTGACGGCAGCATTTCAATGGATAAACTCAGGGAAGATATAGTGAGCGCTGAAAAGGCACTCACATCAATAGGCGGTGTCAACATGCTCGCCATTGAGGATTATGACCGGACAAACAGCAGGTGCATGAACCTCCAGAAGGAGATTGACGAGTTCGATGAAAAGAAGAAGTCTCTTGTGAAGCTGGTCGAGGAGATAAACAAGAAGAAGCGGACGGGCCTTATGCGTGTCTTCGATTCAATTAATGCCAATTTCATGCAGATATATTCGCGCCTGTCCGGCGGCTCGGAAGGCGAACTGGTTCTTGAGAACAAGGATGATCCGCTGCAGGGCGGCATGATCATCAGGGTGAGACAGAAGGAAAGGAAGACACTCAGGATCGAGGCGCTGAGCGGAGGAGAGAAGAGCCTTGCAGCGCTTGCCTTTATTTTTGCAATACAGCAGTTCGATCCGTCACCGGCATATTTCCTGGATGAAGTGGATATGTTCCTGGACGGCATCAATTCAGAGTCTGTCGCAAAGATGGTCAGGGGACTTTCAGCTACAGCACAGTTCCTTCAGGTCTCGCTCAGAAAAGTGACACTAAACAGCGCCGACAGACTGATAGGTGTCACAAAGCAGGGCACTGGCCTTTCAGAAGTCTTCC
>JAJYOM010000053.1 GCA_021796175.1 Thermoplasmata archaeon | reverse complement strand
CTCATTGCGCTTAAGCCGTATCTGAAGCAGAAGACAGATGCGGACGGGCACCTGAAAACCTCTCTCGACCATTACAGGAAGACAAGGGCGGACCTCGATTCACTCGCCACCGGAAAGAAAGGGAAGACGCCGGTGCATCCGCAGTATGCCGCAAGGACAGTCGACAGACTGGCGGCGGAGGATGCAATATTCGTCTGCGACGTCGGAACACCGACGCTCTGGGCGGCCCGTTATCTCACAATGAACGGGAAGAGAAGGCTGATAGGCTCATTCTCGCATGGATCGATGGCAGGCGCGCTTCCGGTTGCAATCGGGGCACAGGCGGCTTTTCCGGGACGACAGGTGATTTCGCTCTCCGGCGACGGCGGTCTTTCAATGCTCATGGGCGAGCTGATGACGCTCCGCCAGCACAAACTGCCTGTGAAGGTCGTCGTGTTCAACAACAGCGCGCTTGACTTTGTGGAGCTGGAGATGAAAGGCGCGGGTATTCTTCCGTACGGGACAGATCTTGTCAATCCTGATTTTGCGAAAGTGGCAGAGGCAGCGGGTATACCTGGATTTAAGGCCGAAAAGCCCGAGGAGGTTGAGCCGGCGATTTCCCAGGCGCTAAAACATGATGGCCCCGCCCTCGTGGACATCACTGTCAACAGGAACGAACTCATCATACCGCCTGGCATACACTATGAGGAGATCAGGGGATTCACGCTGTACATGGCAAAGGCCGTTCTGAGCGGAAGAGGCGACGAAGTGATCGATCTTGCCAGGACAGCGTTGTTCAGATGAACACCTGATCCTCTGACAGGATACTGCAATTCTTCCTACAGATAGCGACGACACCCCTGATGAGTGGTGTATCTCCAAGACAACTTCGCTTCGTCAAAATAGCTCGATTTTTCTCCTTTCCCTCCCCGTCAGGCGAGCCCATAGCAAGCAACACCCCCGCGAATCGAGCTCTTTCGGAGCGAAGATGTGTGGCCCGCTTCGAGGTGGGGGTTAAGGCGCAAGGCGAACGGATGGACAGAGAAGGGGGCCCCGAAGGGGCGGAAAGCGGTGAGGAGCGAGCGATGCGAGCGACGGACACGGCGAACGAAGCGAGGGGGTGAATTTGCACCGCAGCGAAGGATGAGCCAGAAGGGTGTTGCTTGCGATGGGGGAATCTCCTTATCCATCCGCTTCGCTGACGCGGTCGTTTGACTTTCTGGCTACCACCGTGGTCAAAAACAAAAGTCCAGGCAAGAAGTACGGTGGTGGCTTCAAAAGCTTCAGAATCTTCACGTCATTTTGACGCAATATGCTGAGGTACTCGTCCAGGTTCCAAGAATCCACCAGGATGAGCCCAATTTGCCCGACGGGCCTGAGTACTCGCAGGATCTCCTCGATTCCTTTCTGCCTGTCTGCTCGGTGCTTCATATTCTGTAGCACATTCCTGCTGAGAACTACATCGAACGTCGAATCTGGGAATGGGAGAGCCCTAATGTCACCATCACTTACTTCCACGTTCTCCGCAACGCCTTCGAACTCTGCATTAGCAAGAGTTACCTCCGCTCTATTTCCTGATTCAGCGTATCTCTGCCATATGTCCACCCCCACTGCCCTTCCGGTCTCAAATCTCTTCGCAGCGCCTACTAGGAGCAGACCCGGACCACATCCGACATCCAGAACGTCTCGAACCGCGCTCCAATCGATCAGATCGAGCAAGCGATCCCTCTGAGTGAATTTCGTGACCTTTGTGGATACCATCAGGGCGGTCGCTACGAGTAGACCCAAGATTCCAATCGCCAATCCCGACACCAGCAATATGGCACTTACGAGAGACGGAAAAATGTGGGAAGCGAATAGACTGCTTGCAACAGCTATCGAAAGTGTTCCCCCAACCGAACACAGTACGATAATGTCCGGTCTGTCTATGCCGTACTTGGGATGCTTTATGTTTGAGCTATTCGATGAAAATGACATCACCCTGTTTAGAACGGAACTTTCACTATAGCCTCTCTATCTGGAAGAGAAGCGACATACTCGAACCACTGACCGAAGTACGGCCTGACCTCCTGAATAGGTATGACCTTCTGCCTTGAGCCGTTGTTCGACATCATGCCCGCTAATCTCTGACCGACTGGGCTCTGAAGCTCCTCGCCGTTCATTTAATCGAAGTCCTACAACTCTCCGGTAACTTAAATATGCAGCAATGCAGTTTCGATGCATGTCTAAAAACACAGGTCACGACCAGCCAGCCAAGATAGGGGACCTTTCATTTCTAATTGGTGAATGGAGGGGAAAGGGGGAGATGCCCTCGCAGGAAGGGAAGATGGAATACCAAATACATATGGTGTGCCTGAAAGCGCCCGGAGGGGACGGAATCCAGATAGTGCAGTTTGATGATGATAAGGAAAAAGAATCCATGTTCTATGCTGAGCATATTCAGGTCTTCCCGGATAAAACCACTGGGCACTTAAGGGCTAAGCGGGAGGGATTTGCGTTCTCAGACATGGGCGACACGTCGTTTGTGATGAACGAAAATGTCACCAAAACAGCAAAAGGTATCAGGTTCAAGAGCGATCCTGCCAGCAAGAACGCACTTCAAAATGATGTCGTTTTCAGCAGAGTTGGAGAGAATGGTCTGAGGCTGGAGGGAACAACAAAAGCTGGAGACAGTTCCTGGAGCACTGAGTTCAACTATGCCCGCAGGGTGCCGGGAAAGCGACAATAGGATTGAATGAGCCACATGGGCTGGCAGTCTTAGTCCATATCAGGCGTGCAGCTCACCATTTTCTATCTGAATAGTGTATTGCCTGTTACAAGCCTCTTGGAGAAAGATCAATTGCAGCTTACAAATCCTTAATTGGCGAAGAGTAATTTGACTTTTGACATAATGTGCTTCGTGGGATCCTTCTGTTAGGCCCTGTTCCTGTTTCTGTAGATAGGTAACCACTCTGCATAACAAATTGAAGACGGCATCATCGAGATCGTCCTGACAGTGGTTTGGTTCTTCGTAGGATCAAGATTTATCGCAAAGGCCAATCACTGGAAACCGCAGGGAGACTGAGTCTTCAATTCAGCAACTATCCTTGAGGCCGGGCACATCGGCGGTGCCATAATGAACCGGCAATCTCGAATACTTCATCGACCGAATCGCCATAGTCATTTTTCCAGCCTGACACGGTCACGTCAGAACTTGTATGAATCGCCTCAATTCTCTCAAGCGATTGAGCAGGACGTTCAGGATTGAGTGGCTGAATGGAGTAAGCAGTTTCGGTAAGTGACATTTTACTCAATACATTGAGTATTTTTACTCATTAATTTGAACATTTTAGTTGAAACGTCTTTTACAATTTTGGCAAAAGGCTTCAAAGGGATGATCTCCCTAAGAAAGCTGGATGATCATGGAAGTCCGCTGTATCTGTCCCCTAAAACAGAGAATTAGTATACCTCATATACTGATATACATCACTCCAGATTGAACGTCCAGGGTAGTGTACAGCGTCTCGAGTCCACAAAATTAGCTCATTTTTCGATCTTGTTAATCGATTATCAAAGACACGGCGTTAGAGTGCCCATGTACCTCTTTCACTTGGGTCTCCCCGTATGAACTCTCCCGCTATTCACTGCCGGAGACGCCAGAAGGTATCTTGCAAGCATGGGTTCGAGTGAGGACTATTCCAGACTGCTCCTTCACAATCTTGTAAAGAGCAGGCGGTTGGTACGGATTAAGAAGGGATTCTACACATTCTCCAGAGATGAGGATGTAATTGGCTTTGCCTTCAGGCCATTCTATTATGGTATGGAGTATGCTCTGACACTTCGGAAGATATGGACCCAGCAGGTAAATCCGGTAATCATGACCACCTCCAAGGCAAATGCAGGATTGAGAGAGGTGATGAAATCAAAGGTGATAGTTCACAGAATTGACTTTCGCGCATTCTTTGGATTCGAGTACCTGAGCTTCTCCGGATTATTCGTTCCAGTGTCATTACCAGAGAAGATACTTCTGGACTTCATGCACTTTCAGAAGGAATTAGATCCCGTAACCCGACAGGCTTTGATTAACGGGTCCAGCCGAAAAGTCCTGAGAGACTTTGCGGAGAGAATGGGCAGCCGTTATTCGACACAGATTAATTCTCTAATCGGTGATTATGCGGAAAAGTAGTGAATTTTTCGCATTTGCGCCATCTCATGGCATCTTATAGAGTATCAGTCTTCCGTACTTGAATTCGGCCAGTTTTCCTTCCTTTTCAAGCTTAATTGCAATGGTCCTGATCCTCGAATAACCGGAGTGCGCGTCGGGTGCCCACTGAGTGAAGTCTCCTTGACAGCCGCTGATATCAATCCCATGCTCGGTCAGTATTGCGTACGTTGAGGGATACTCCTTCTTCTTGACTGTCCAGTTGCTTACCGCCTCCAAGACTGACTCCTTGGTTATTCGCTTCTTTTTGCTCACTTCAGCAATTGGAACCCCTAATGTTCTCAACAATTACCACCTTCTTTAGCTACTCATCTTCGACATCCTTATGTAATCACTATATATTTAAATATTCTGATAGTACCTGTAATTCATATGTTTCACACCTTTAAACCATTCCACTTTCCCCCCTTTCGCAAGATCTAATGAGTCATATGGTTAGTGTACTCTGTGAGGCACAGCAGTGCACTGAAGTGGAAACTTACAATGAGATTGATCTCCAGTGCAATGCTTAAGTCGGATGGGACAAGACACTTTCAAGTACTTTCTGCTTCCCCAGTTTCACTTCGCGTAGAAGTCTGGGAGAGATCACTGTCTTGTTCTAATCGGCTGTGGTTACGGTTATCCTTATTTTCCCGTTCTTCAGGGGACTGCCCTTATAGATAGTGACATCAACCTTCTGTCCGCTGAGAATTGCTGACAGTAACGCCTTCATCAGCTTTACAGCCTCTTCATCTCTCTTCTCGAAATGAAGTCCAAGCGTTCCATGATTGGCTCCACCTCCATGCATCTTCGCTTTCACATATCCGTGGTTGGTCCTTTTTCCCTTCATAGCAAACCCCAAGGGTGAAAGTCAACATAAGTTCATATTCTTTTCTTGTCGCACCTGAATATATGGTGTTCGACCCGACGTCACCCCCTGATGTCAATATCATGTGAAGCTTGGCTGGCTGACAGTAAATACCTCATCCAGTTCTAAGTGTAACCTTAATTGAAAACCAATGACTCTCGAGACTGAACTGGATAAACTGCTGCGTTTTGGCCATGAATCAGTGCGTTTCACACAATCGGCAATAGCTGCGGCTGAAATATCCCTTGTCATATCAAGCCTCACGACTTCCAGAATAGTGTGTTTGCCCTTAACGGTAAAAGACATTATATTTGCGCTACATCAACGAAGTAGAGAACGCAGGACAATGTTCAAAGTCATAGATATTTTCGCGGGGCCGGGAGGGCTTGGCGAGGGATTCTCAGCATTCCGGGACTGTGCAGGGAAAAGGAAGTTCGAGGTCTCCCTCTCTGTAGAGAAAGATGAGAATGCCTTCAGAACTCTGAAGTTGAGAGCCTTCTTCCGTCACTTTGGCTCAGGTGCACCGGATGAGTATTATGAATATCTTCAAGGACGTATTGATGCAGACACCCTCTTCCACTCATATCCTGACGCTGCTCAGGACGCAGCGAACAGATGCCTGAAAGCAGAAATAGGCTCCGATAAAGAGTCAGGGATGGAGATACGTGGCAAGATCAGGGGATTACTCAACGGTGCAGACAATTGCGTGTTAATTGGAGGACCCCCCTGCCAGGCTTACTCGCTTATCGGCAGAGCGAGGAACGCCGGCAATCCTGACTACATCGCCGAGGAGGATCCAAGGCAAAGGCTTTATGTGGAATACCTCCAGATATTGGCCGACCATAATCCTGCAGTATTCATAATGGAAAATGTCAAGGGCCTGCTTTCTGCGACTTTGAGTGGTCAGAGGATATTTTCAAGGATTCTTCAGGACTTGCAGAATCCTGTAGCCGCGTTGAAACGGGAAGGAAGGGAAACTGCAAGCGACAGACACCGCTCCTACTCCATATACTCGCTCTCGACCGGCAAGCCGGTTGGGGACACCATGCCCCGATCCTCAGTTGTGAGAGCTGAGGATTTCGGGATCCCGCAGTCCAGGCACAGGGTGATACTGCTTGGTGTCAGGGAGGACCTGCATCTAGACGATCCCATCCCTTTGACCAAGCAGGCGAAGATCCCTATATCGAGGGTAATCGGAGGACTGCCCAACATAAGAAGCGGTCTGTCTGACTGCAGGGATTCCGGGAAGAAATGGGAGGAACTGCTGAAGTCGCAGATGCATCGTTCCTGGATAACTGCGAAATCCAGCGGGTTATTTCAGAATGAGCTGAGCGAATATATGACTGGCCAGCTAAGGGAGCTCCGTGCGCCGGAACTTGAGACAGGCGGCGATTTCATAGAAGGGAAATATCCCACCGACTACCTTAAGGACTGGTACTTTGACAGCAGGTTGAAAGGTGCCTGCAACCATTCCTCCCGATCACACATACGCAAAGACCTCTACAGATATTTCTTTGCCTCCAGCTTCGCAAAAGTGACCGGTGTCAGCCCCAAACTCAGTGACTTCCCCCGGATACTGAAACCGGACCATGAGAGTGCGAAGACCCCGCGCGGAGGAGAAAGCAAGTTTTCGGATAGATTCAGAGTGCAGCTGCAGATGAAACCGGGGACAACTGTGATGTCCCATATTAGCAAGGATGGGCATTACTACATACACCCTGATCCGCAGCAGTGCCGGAGCCTGACTGTCCGCGAGGCCGCCCGCATACAGACCTTTCCCGACAACTACTTCTTTGAAGGCAAGAGGACAGCACAGTATGTTCAGGTAGGCAACGCGGTGCCTCCATACCTCGCTCTCCAGATAGCTGAAGTGGTTAATGATGTGCTGGAAAGGGGACTCAATCAGGACGAGAAACAAACAGCCGGAACCCACAGATCAAATAAGCCAAAGAAGCTTCGGCTTACACCACTTACTTGTGCAGGAAGTAGTATGTCCTGACTGCAGAGGTTGAGATGAAAATGGGACAGAGCCGCGGCGCTGGATTTTCACGGCTGAAGTCGAGTCCGGCCGGAATAACCAGAAAGAAACCCGCGAGTGGGGATGTGGCACATGGATAGACTGAGCAAAGAGAAAAGAAGCTGGAATATGTCCCGGATCAGGTCGAGCAACACCTCGCTGGAAATCAGAATAAGGAGAGCACTTTACTCCAGAGGATTCAGATACCGAATTCGCTCCTCTCTGCCTGGCAGGCCGGATTTGGTCTTTCCCGGAAGGAAGATTGCTGTGTTTGTCAATGGCTGCTTCTGGCATATGCATGGGTGTAAACTATCTACAATTCCCTCGACTAGGCGGGATTTCTGGGTCCAGAAGCTAACCAAGAACAAAGAAAGAGATCTGGGGGTAACAAGAGAACTGAAGGCTCTGGGCTGGCGGGTTATCACGCTCTGGGAGTGCAAAATCGAGGAGAATCAGAGTCGTGAGATAAGCAGAATAACGCTTATGCTGACTTCCCCTACTGACTAGCGTCAGGCGAAAAGAAACGGTTGGTTGTTATCGGTAGATCCAGTGCTGGACATACTTCCCCCAATGAACTTTTATGACAAGCTATAATCTACCAATAAAATACCGAGCACCTGAAGAGTCAAGGGGCTAGGATGTTCATTCTGCATGAATAACTGCTGTCGTAGAAGGTTTGTATATATCTAAACCTCTATAAATGAAGGGTTTATATAATTGGAAACCCTATAACAATGAACATGGACGGAACTGAGCAGACTGTGAACCTGAATGTCGTGAAGACCAGGCAGGGCGTGAACGAATTCTATGTGGGAGCAATTTCAAGCAGCATTCTTTGTGGTGAGTGGGGTAGGAAGCATATCAGGGCAGATATGTGGTCATCAGGGAACCAGGAAGGATATCAGAGAACTGTCACCGATGCAAGGGTCAAGGACTTTGCCAACTATATCGGGAACAACAGGATGTCCCCAACCGGGATACTGCTGAACAGCAGGGACGGCAATATTGATTTCAAACCATATCCGGGGGCGTTGGATTACGGCAAGCTGACCATTCCTGCCAGCTCCGAGCTTTATGAGGTTGACGGCCAGCACAGGATAGAGGGACTGCGAATGGCCTACGAGTCAAAGAAGGCACAGGGTGTCACATGGACCTTCGAATTCCCTGTCGTTATAACCAGACTGTCAAAATACGAGGAGGCTGTTCAGTTCGCGGTGATCAACAAGACACAGAAAGGGCTCAGGACAGAGCTGACTGATCGTGTGCTCCGGAAGATATCCGAGGCAGAAGACCCTTTCATGCGCCAGTCTCTTCCCAGAATAATCGCCAAGGACATCGAATGGAGGAGTGTGGCGTCCAAGATCGTTGACGGACTGAAGCAGCAGGGGATATGGTCCGGCAAAATCCAGATACCGAACACGAAGCGGTCGAAGGGGGTCGTCGTGAGCGAAGGAACGATAGTGTCCAGCCTTGAACCTCTAGTCAAGAGGTTTGATCTGACTGACTCAAACATACCGCACGCAGTGGAGATACTGGCTTCCTACTGGGAAGGCATAGCCGGACTGTGCCCGAATGCTGTGACGGCTGATGCCGGTAACTTTCCCCTGATGAAATCCTTGGGGGTCGGTGTAATGCATACCCTGTTGCTGGATGTGATTGACATCTCCGATGACTACCATGCCGGAAGCCGCGAACCCGCGGTCTTCAGGGAAATACTGGAAGCAGCAGGTGATAAAATGACAGACAAGTTCTGGGAGGATGCCAAGCTGTTCGGAAACAACAAAGGCTCTGTGAGTCGGGTGTACAGGCTGCTGAAAGAACCAATCCTGAGCTTTTACAGCGATAAAAATAAAGTCAAGCAGGGAAGAGTGCTGTGAGTTGGGAAGATGAGCTTTCAGTGGTTATTCAGCAAGGTAGGCCGCGGGTTTGTAAACAAAACCTCTCATGAGGATGAATTCTTCAACAACACATCCGGTGTTGAGGCACTGGTGAGGGAGGCGGCCCAGAACTCAATGGACGCAGCATTGGACGGACACACTTCAGTAAAATTACGTCTGGCTGTGGAGAGATGCCAGTCTTCCGGCAAATCATCTGAGCTGTTTCAGGGACTCCAAGAACACCTCTCCGCAACAGGTATCAACATATCAGGGAGCCTGGGTGGTGCCGGGTTTCCATTCCTTGTGATTGAAGACTTCGGCACAACTGGTCTCGGTGGTGACGTGGAACCGAATGATCTGGCGGTGAACCAGGGAGACTTCTACAATTTCTGGTGGTCTGATGGCACCATGAAAAAGGGAGGCAGAAGCGGGGGGAGATGGGGGCTCGGCAAGTATACATTCTTCATGTCCTCCAAGATAAAGTCTTTCTGGGGGCTGACCATCAACGGTGCCTCAAGCACTTCATATCTTATGGGCAGGGCCCTGCTGAAGACGCACCAGATTGATGGAGACAGATACAACATAGACGGCTTCTACTCCGACAATTTCTATCCGATCACCGACGAATCCACCACAGATGATTTCCGTCGTCTGTTTGCACTCAAGAGGGACATTGAACGGGGCCTTTCCTTGGTAATCCCATTCCCTGTTGGTGACATAACAAGAGAGAGTATTGAGCTGGCCGTAATGAAACACTGCATGTATCCAATAATATGCGGGAAAATGCAGATCGAGCTACAGGATGAGACCAGTCTAGACAGCAGCACCCTACCGGCTTTCATAAGAACGAGAATGCAGTTCGACTCATCATACTCTGTCTACGAGGAGCTCTGGCAGTTTTTCACTTCATGTTATAGGCAGCCTCCTGATGTGACTCTGTCAATCTCTAACCCGGAACTTCCCAAGATAACGGCGGACTCACTGTCACT
>JAJYOM010000052.1 GCA_021796175.1 Thermoplasmata archaeon | reverse complement strand
TACCTGGCCAGCCTGTCGGCTGTAGGCGGAAGAGTCTCGTGGCGCAGGTCCAGTAGGCTGCTTACCCTGGCCTCCGCTTTTTTAGCCCCATCACTCCTGTGAAGCCAGTCTATCAGCACACCATCCCTGAGTCCGTGAGTGCTCACAGTCAGCCGTTTGAAACCGTATGTGTCCATGATTGACGCGATTATGCACGAACCCGCATACACCGTCCGTGACCTTTCTCCCCTGAAAGCTTCAAAGCGGCCCAGCTGTTCCGGTGACAATGCTGAAAGTGTGTTGAGCGCGCTCCCGACGTCCCGCCGTCCGAGTTCGAAGTTGTGCAGCTTGTTCACCGGATACTCAGTTATGCGCTGCCTGTATCTGGCTATGGCCCTCAATGTTCCTCCGACGCCCACCAGGACAGAGCCGGGGCCGATGTCCAGCATGCTGTCCTCCAGTGTGCTCATCACATGCTTCTCCATCTTTGAGTAGCTGCCCGCAGGTATCACGCCGATCTCTTTCTTTGAATATCTCTGGGATATACGCAGGGAACCGAGAGGCAGCGAAGTGATACGGCCGAGTTTTCCCCTTGAAGACGAAACGAGTTCCAGGCTCCCTCCGCCCAGATCGAAAAAGAGGCAATTCCTGAGTTCAAGCGAGCTCGCGGCGCCGAGAAATGACAGCGCTCCTTCATCCCTTTCCGAGAGTATCCTGAAGTTGAACCCGGTTTCCCTTCTGATTCTTGCGAGCAGATGACTGCCATTTTCTGCCTCCCTCACGGCACTGGTCGCCACCGGCAGAACAGCGTCAATGCCATGCATCTTCACGACTGCCCTGAACGCTTTCAGTTCATCCAGTGTTGTCTCAATCCTCTTTTCCTTTATCCTGCCCGTTTCGTCCAGTCCGTCACCGATCTGTGCCAGTGTCGAGTACTGTTCGAATGACTCGTAGTTGCCGCCATCGTCGATCCTGTAGTTCACGAGTTTCAGCGAATTGAATCCCAGGTCTACGACCGCGGCTGTTTTCAAGGCAACCGCTCCACATCAGAGGTATATGCTCCCATCAGTTTCACCTAATCATTTGCTGATGAGGCGTATTTCTCTATTTTTGGTGTCAGCAGCCATTTCAATTCCGCCCTGGGGGAAGGAACAAGTGTGACCACGTCCAGCCGCGCAACGCCGCACTTTTTCAGCTCGATCCTGCATTCCCCGCCCTCCGCGACTAGCATGCCAATCAATTTCTGCAGGAATGGATTGTGTCCCACAAGGGCGATCCTCCTGTTTATTCCGACCCCTGCGAGTCTTCTGATGAATATGGCGGGATCAGATTCAGGATTGAGTTCTTTCCACTGGACAGGCTCGGGCTGCCTTCCGGCATTCCCGGATATGATGTGTGCAGTCTCCACTGCACGCTTCAGGCTGCTGGATATTATAAAATCAAACTTTATCCCCATATCCTTCAGGAGCCAGGCCAAAACCTCCACCTCCTTCCTGCCCGACGCAGTCAGCCCTCTGCCGGAATCGGAAGCTGCCGCACTAATTCGCTTTCCTGCTTCCCCGTGCCTGACAACAAAGAGATCCATTGTTTCGGCCTGAATCATTCCTCAGGCTGTATTTCATCTTTCTCTATCGCCTGATCTGGGAGGAAGCGTATTGCTGTGAAAGTTGAAGCTGGCCAGCCTATCTTCCCCAGAATGGATCCGTCTTCCTCTTGATTGTGAGAAACTCTTCCATTATCTGCCCCTCGTCGAAGTTCAGCTCCTCCTTTGTTATGCTTCTTGCATTCGATTCGGGTATGTCAGCATAGAGGATATCGCCTTCGGAAATCTGCCTGCCGACTGTCGGTCCTTCAATTGCGACTGCGACTTCCTCCCCCGCCCTTGCCTGGGCTCTTGTCTCTTCACCGACGCGTATGCTCCTGACCTTTCCCACTTCCCTTCCGTCCTGTCTGACAAGTGAAATGCCCTGCATCAGCGTTCCGCCGAGCACCCTTGTTCCGACAATGGCCGGCTTGCTTATCCTGAATGTGTGGTTCGGCATCAGCAGCAGCTTGCAGGGAAACACAATCTCCTTCCTTCTCTTCGATGTGCTCTCCTGCACCTTCTGGTCCAGCCACTTCTGGTAGTTGTCCAGCAGCGTGTAAATCACATCGCCCGATATGACCCTGACATCACTAGATATCAGTGACTCGTTCGCCTCGGGAAGAACGGGCACGTTGAAGGCAATGATCACCTTTTCGAGAGGCTCGGTCTTCGATGCCCTGTCCATTATGTCCCGCCTGGATACCGGTCCGACTTCGCCTGTTTCAATCTTTATTCCTCTCTCTCTAGCCTCGAGAAGCAGTGCCTCCAGTGAGCCAAGCGCATCCGTCTTGACGAGTAACCCTGTTTCGTCAAATTCGACGCTGACAGAACTCTCCTTCAGTATCTTTTCCTCGACCTCGCTGGTGTCCCTCCGATATGCATAGAGCGGTGATCCGCCGGCAATGCCCCCGGTTTCCTGTAGCAGCAGCTTGACCCCGGCAGCGGCCGAGACAGTTTCGAAAGGCTTGAACCGCTCTTTCGGGTCCTTTGTTTCATGCAGTGGTTTCGCCTTGAAGATGCCTCTGACTCTCGTCGCAAGCAGGCCGTTCCTGGTGCCAATCGCAACCTTGTCTCCCACATTGAGAGTGCCGGAGTAAATTATCGTGTCAGCTGTTGTCCCGAATCCCTTTTCTTCCTTGACCTCCAGCACAGTTCCCGCGGCGGGCCCGTCCTCGGTGTCAAGCCTTCCTTCAAGGTATCTCTGCGCCAGACCGACGAGCACCAGAAGAAGATCAGGAATTCCGTCCTTGCTTTTTGCGCTGAGCGGGACGATGGCGATGTTCTTCGTAAAGTCAGATATTCTGTCATACCTGTCGGCAGAAAAGCCCAGCGAACTCAAATCTCCTATTATGCTGTAGAGCGATTCGTCGAGCTTTGATACAACTTCCTCCCTCTGCTCCCTGACAAGCGTGACAAACGGCTCGAAGCTCTTTGACCTCCATCCGTCTATAAGATCAATCTTGTTCGCCGCAATGACGAAAGGTGTCTTGTACCGCTTCAGCAGCCTCAGCGATTCTGTTGTCTGAGGCATGAGTCCTTCCCTTACGTCAATGACAACTACAGCAAGGTCGGACAGCGCACTGCCCCTTGCCCTCATCGAAACAAATGCATGGTGGCCGGGAGTGTCAATGAAAAGGAGCCCGGGCACTGTGAAGTTCGGATTCCTCAGTATTTTCTCGCAGAGTTTCACCACCCTTTCTATGGGCACCTCTGTGGCGCCTATGCCCTGAGTTATGCCGCCTGACTCGCCTGCAGCTACGTAGCTGCCCCTGATCGCGTCAAGTATCGTGGTCTTTCCGTGGTCCACGTGTCCCATTACAGTGACTATCGGCTGGCGGATGGACATGTGAGAACCTCATTCTGTTAGCCACTCCGAGTCTATTCTTCTGTAGTCCATCAACTCATAGTCATTGAAGAGCAGGTTAATCTCCCTTTGCGCAGATGAAATGGAGTCCGAGCCGTGTATAACGTTCTTTCCAGGATGCAGCGCGAGATCTCCCCTTATTGTGCCAGCCAGCGCTTCTGCCGGATTTGTCTTCCCAATCAGCGATCTGACAGCCCCGACAGCCCCTTCACCTTCCCACACCATGCAAACCACCGGTCCGGAGGTTATGTAATTTATCAGACCGTCATAGAACTGCTTTCCCTTGTGCTCAGCGTAAAACCTCTCTGCCATGTCCTTCGGTATGCGGTACATCTTAAGCGCCACCGGCTTCAGCCCTCTTTTCTCAAGGCGTCCTACGATCTCGCCGATGAAGGATCGCTGGACCCCGTCGGGTTTGACCATCACAAACGTTCTTTCTATCATGGTACGGTCTCCCTATTCGGCAGGCTGCACATCGCCCTTCTCTTCCTTGACTTCCTCTGAGGGAGGCACAGCTTCTTTCCCTTCGCCGGCCGTGGTGGTTTCCTCCTTTGCTCTCAGCGGTTTCCTCTTGGGCGCATATATCTTTGCAACGGCAGGCTTCTGTTTTGGCGCCCTGTCCTTCCATCTGGGAGCGTTTCTGCTTAGCGCCGACCATTTTGTGTCCTGAGGGACTCTCCTGAGGTTAACGAAGTTCTCGAAACATTTGTGGCTGTCGAAGTAGAAGACTGTGCCGTCAACCCTGATATACATCCTTCCGGTGCCCGGCTCAATTGAATTGCCACAGAAACTGCAGTTTCTCCTTTCTGCCATGGTGAACACCTCACCTGATTGAAAGCTTGCGTGCTTCCCTCGCGGTCTCTCTGAGCATCAGTACGTCGCCAACCCTCACGGGACCCATTACATTTCTGGTAATGATCCGGCCCTTGTCCTTACCGTCAAGTACCCTGACCTTGACCTGCGTGGCTTCACCAGTCATGCCTGTCCTGCCAATGATCTCGACCACTTCAGCCGGAATGCTGTCATCTGGCAAAGAAAATCACCCTACTTCTTTACCTTCTTGAGTTCTTCGAGGACACCATCCAGTGTCTGCTTCGCCTTTCCTGCATCGACTACAGCGATAGAAGCGGTAGGCTTGTCCAAACCGGCCGCAGTGCCGAGCTCGGCCTTCTTTGGAACATAGGCGTACGGTATGTTCTTCTCCTCGCAGAGCAGTGGAAGATGTGCAAGAATCTCAGGAGGGTCGACGTCCTCTGCCATAATGACGAGCGCCGTCTCTCCCCTTTCAATCACTTTTGTGACTTCATTCGTTCCTTTTCTCAGCTTGCCGCTGTCCTTTACAAGCTCCACAACCTGGTATATCTTCTCCGAGAGTTCGGATGGAACCTCGAACCTGATAAATGCTGCTTTTGCCATTCAAATACCTCTTTCAGATGCCAATGCATCCTCATCAGTCACAGGCACCTTCTGCCGCGTACGACGCAGCACCTGCAATATAAACATTTCTTTCGTTCTCTTTCCCGGTGAGCCGGCAGATGGCACTTACCAGCAAGCGGCACTTGTTTGC
Source organism: Thermoplasmata archaeon (assembly GCA_021796175.1). Taxonomy (GTDB): domain Archaea; phylum Thermoplasmatota; class Thermoplasmata; order Sysuiplasmatales; family Sysuiplasmataceae; genus JAJZXY01. Next base: position 4,983 of record JAJYOM010000052.1, on the reverse strand, counting down.
TGCCGTTTGCGGTCAGACAGACAACTACAGAGTCACGGTACGAAAAGTTGATAAGCAGCATGAATTCAACGGATGGCAATGAAGGTCGCGGTGCTGAAGGGCTCGGCCGTCGCAACAAGTGCTGCATTCGTCTGGGCCACCTACTACGTCTTCGTTCCGCTGCTTCACAGCCTTGATCCTCTCACCCTCTTCTTCTACCCCTCCTTGTTCGGATTTCTGCTGTTTCTGCTGTTTGGGCTGTATTCCGGCGGGAGAATACCTCTGCCATCGAAAAAGAGGGATTATCTGCTTCCCGGCATGGGATATTTCGCTTCGCAGATTTTAATCATAATCTCAACATTGGCAAACGGGGGAGTCCTGACCTCCACTTTCATACTGCTGGGCGACACTGTTCTTTCCCCTTCCATTGTATTTGCCCTGGGACGCAACAGGTTCCGGCCCAGACTTCGCTTTCTGGTTGTTGGTCTAGTGGTGCTGATACTTTCAGCTGGCATGCTCACGCTGTTCGGTGGCTATGTCAGCCTGAAGTCGGCGGAAGGCATTTTGCTCCTCTTGCTGATACCACCTTCGCTTTCAGTTTTCTTTGTCTACACGAACGAGCGCATAACGGATGACGGCATGGCGGAGATACTCACACCCGCTTTCCTGGTTTCTTCAGTTTTCATTGTTGCATACGCGTTTATCTCAGGAACTGCCCATCCTGTCGAATTCGGCTCTGCCTATGACCTTTTTATCCTGTTTCTGATCGGGGCTACATCGATGTTTGTCGGTTACTTGCTTTTCTTCAAGGCGTCCGGGATGGCCGGCTTCACACTTTCTTCGATACTCATGGCACTGATACCACCCTTCACAATGATGCTGGGCGTCGCCTTTCTTGGACTGAGGGCCACGCCATTGTCCGTGTCACTGATAATTCTGGCGGCTGTGGGCGCTTCCCTCTGTACGGTCGCATTCGCCGAGGGAGGCGCACTTTCCAGGTCGCGAGCCTGAATGCACACGGTGCAAAAATTCTAATCATGCAGGCGGATTGCACCCTGATGAGGGAGCGCTTCCGCATACCGGAGCATCAGTTCGAACGCACAGCATCATTCCTCTCGGGAATAGGGCTGGTTCGCAGCGGAGATGAACGCGTTTATAATTTCAAGAAACAGGGAATAAGTGTATCTATCTATGGCAATGGCACCGTCATCCTGAACTGTGATGATGCACTTGCCGGAAAGCTGCTCTATGATTTCTTCAACACGCTGCCGTTCGACTACAGGGACTATGCAATGAAGACTGTTGGGCTGGAGCTTCCAGAGAAGTGGATTGGCAGCGACGAGGCGGGAAAGGGTGACTATTTCGGCCCGCTTGTCGTCGCTGGTGTGTGCATGGAAAGCAGCGTTGCCGCTGCGCTTTACAGGCGCGGCGTGACAGATTCCAAGAAGCTGTCCGCCGAACAGCTCTTCCATATGGAGTGTATGGTCAAGTCAACACTCCCCGCGTCAGCTTACGAAGTTATTGTCATCTCGCCTGAGAGGTACAACCAGATGCATGACAGCATGGGAAACGTGCTTGACATCATGGTTTGGGCTCACGGCAGGGCAATTTCGAGCATCGCATCAAGGGAGAATTGTGCAGTGGCCCTTGTGGACAAGTTTGCAAGCGGCCGGAGGAAAGATGAAATGGAGAATGCTGTCAAGGGTGTGAGGATATACCAGTTCACAAAGGGCGAAAGGGAGACCGGTGTCGCAACCGCCTCAGTGCTGGCATCGGCGCAGTTCGGCCATTCAATTGAAAAAATGACAGCGGAGTATGGCATCCCATTCGTGAAGGGGGCTGGAAGCGATGCGCGCACGCTTGCTGCAAGGATCAGGAGTGAAAAGGGGGAGACATTCTACCGGAAGGTGGCCAAGGCGGATTTCACACTTTAGGTTTAGGCAGCCTTTCCCGTGCCTCTTCGCACACTCTCTCCGCGCTGACTGTGAATTGCTCCCCGCTCTGCATGTCACGGATAGTGACCAGGCCGTTTGCAGCCTCCTTATCCCCGACGATCACTGCCAGGGTTGCCCCCCGCGAGGAGGCGTATTTCAGCGATTTACTCATATTTCTTCTCATCAGGTCAAACTCTGTCCTGATGCCGCTGCTCCTCAGTTTCCCTGCAATCCTTACCATCTCCTGCCTGAGGGTCGCGGAGGGTGTCAGCACGAAAGCATCTATGCCCTCCTCAGCAGGAGCGTTACCCGCCCTCTCCATAGCCAGCAAAAGCCTGTCGAAGCCGAATGCCATCCCCGTGCTTGGCACCGGCCGCCCGCCGAATAGCTGCGAAAGGGCATACGAGCCTCCACCGCAGACCTGCTTCTCCGCTCCCAGCTCCGGTGCATCAATCTCAAATACAAGCCCGGTGTAGTAATCGAGCCCGCGGACGACGCCAAGATCCACCTGCATGCCAACGGTACCCGCACCCTCTGCAATGGCCAGAACCTCTCTGAGGTAGTCGGCTGCGGTCCCCTTTATGCCATCAAGCGCGGAACTGTCGCCCTTGAGCCTGCACAGTCCAATTATCTCCGCGCTTTTCTCAGCTGTTACTTTCCTCTCCCCAAGGAATCGAGCCGCCTCTTCCATCTTCTTCTTGTCGACAAGGTGCAGGAATTGGGACTGTTCAGCTTTGCCCATGCCAAGCGCATCCAGCAGGGAGCGGACAATACCAACATGGCCTATCCTGAATCTGACCTCCGTCAAACCGAGCCTTCTGCAGAGGTCTCCTGCAAGTAACAGCAGCTCCGCATCCGATTCGGGTGCTTCGGAGCCTATTATCTCGACATCGTACTGGTAAAATTCCCTGTATCTGCCGGATTGCGGCTCTTCGTACCTGAAACAGTTTGAGATGCAGAACAGTTTGAGTGGCATCGGATAGTTGGATAGATCGCTCAGATAGAAGCGTATGATGGGTGCCGTCAGCTCGGGTCTGAGAGACAGCTGTCTCCCCCCCCTTGTCCTTGAAAGAGTACATTTCCTCCAATACGCCCGGTCCTGATTTTGTTGTAAACAGTTCGGCATTCTCAAGTACCGGTGTCTGTATTTCCCTGTACCCGTATTGCGCGGATATCTCCCTCAACAGGTCTTCGAGCCGTCTTCTCCTGCTCATCTCCCCCGGTGTGAAATCCCTGGTGCCTCTGACCCGCTGTATCATTGGGTGTAGCTCAACCAGCATGACTATTTAACAATCGCCAGCCCGGCAGTGGCCCTCAGATTACCTATTTAACTGCAAAGCGTTTCGCTCAGGTGGGTATGAGGTTCATTCCAGTTGAGGTTGAAAGTCTGCCAGACTCCATGCACTTTCAGGCTGGCAGGGGAGGGTGAGGCTGACGCCGGATGCAGCTGAGTTTGCGGCACTGATTATCTTCCTGTTTACATATGCACTCATATCGTTCGGCAGGCTCGGAAAGAACAGTATAGAGATGCCTGCTGCAGCTCTGCTGGGCGGCGCACTAATGCTGGTTACTGGCATAGTCAATCCCCAGGCTGCGCTGTCCTCTATCAACTGGGGCACAATACTGCTCATCATGGGAATGATGATGATCGTTTCCGGTATGGATCTGAGCGGTGTCTTCAGGTGGATTTCATCGAAGCTCGTAAGGGCAGCCGGGACACCGAGGCTGTTCATTGTGTATGTGTCCCTCATAACCGCCTTCCTTTCTGCACTCATTCTGAATGACGCTGTCGTCCTGATATTCACTCCCGTCATTATAGCAAGCGCGAGGAAGATGGGAATATCGCCACTTCCTCCCCTGATCATGGAGGCGATCAGTGCCAACATCGGCAGTACCGCGACTGAGGTTGGCAACCCCCAGAATGCATACATAGCGAACATTTCCTCCATCGAGTTCCATGTGTTTACTGCCTACCTGCTCCCGGTTGCTGTTGCTTCTCTTCTCTTTGCGATAATTCTTGCAATAATCCTCTCCCGCAAGGAATACGTTCGATCGGAAATGCGAAGCACAGAGCATCAGGATGAAGCGGGTGCCCGTGTGACTTTCCCCATGTATTTCATGGCCGGCGTTGTCTTCTCTGTCTTCACTGGTTTCTACCTGCTTCCACTCAGCTATGTACCTGTGGTCGCCATGGTTGGTGGTATTGTGACACTCTTTGCACTTCCACTCATAACCGGCAGGAACGGGCAGGAACTGTTAGTGAAAGTAGACTGGGGCATACTCCTTTTCTTCATAGGATTGTTTGTGCTCATCAGCGGTATAGAGTCATCCGGTTTGCTCCAGCTGATTATCTCTGCACTCACTTCTATCGACACCCGGCTGCTTTCCACTGTCGGAGGGCTGACAGTTCTCACCTCAGTGCTCTCGAACATGGTCAGCAATGTACCTGCAGTCGTGCTGCTTTCTCCCATAATCGAGAAGAACCCGACCACCAGGCTGTGGCTTTCGCTTGCGGCCAGCTCCACACTGGCAGGCAATGCGACAATAATAGGTGCCGCAGCGAACGTTATTGTCGCGAGAGGTGCAGCGAGGGAAGGGGTTCACATCAGCCTGCGTTCGTTCATGAAGTACGGGCTTCCGATTACTGTTGTTTCCCTTCTGTTTACTTTCCTGTTCCTGCAGTTCCTCTGATCAACGCCTTGCAACGATGGAAAGTATGTCGCCATCCGCCATTATGTGGTCACCACCCACCGTCTGGCCCGGGAAACGGGAGCTGGGTCCCCAGACGAGTGCATAGCGGAATTTTCTTTTCAGATCCCTGTGGAGGACCTCACAGATATCGGAGACGGTGCTTCCACCCTTTACGAGCAGCGGCTCCTTCAGGTCAGCCTCCCTGCCTGGCGGTTTCATGTATATTCTCACAAACCTCAGCTTTTCGTAAATCCTCCTCTTAAGTTCCTCGAGGCCGATATTCTTCTCTGCCGACATCGGGAGCGGATCAAAATCCTTCAGCTTCCTCGTCACCCTTGCAAGAGACTCTGCATCCGTCAGGTCGACCTTGTTGATGCAG
>JAJYOM010000051.1 GCA_021796175.1 Thermoplasmata archaeon | reverse complement strand
TCGAACATGAAATATGCACTGTCACCAAGGGCGGAATCGCCTATGACCTGGGCACCCTTGTGCGGCGGTATGCTGACAAGCAGGTCGTAGTCAACTGACTCACCCTCCTTGGAAGTGATCTTCTTCGCTGCCCCGTCGACCGATGCGAGGGTGAACTGGCTGTGGACGTTGATGCCCCTCTCGCCGAATATCCGCGTAAACATCTTGTTCACATTCGGTATGCCAAAAACGCCAGGGACAGGGTAGCAGTAGTCTATCTGCACCTTGTCGCGTATCCCCTTCTTCCTGAAGTAGTCGTCAAGCATCAGTGTTATCTCCAGCGGTGCAACAGGGCACTTGTGCGGCAGCATGGCAGTGTCCACAACAATCTTTCCACCCTGGAATGAATGCACCTTCTTCCACATCTCCTTCGCCTTGTCAAGGTTGTAGAAAGTGTCGGCACCCTGGGCAAAGCCGGGTATTTCGTCGAACTGCAGGTGGGAGCCTGTCGAGAGGACAAGATGCTCGTACTTGTGCACTTTGCCGTCTGCAGTTGTGACCGCCCTGTTGCCTGCATCTATCTTTGACATTGTGCCTGCATCGCCTGAGAGGAACTGGACGCGCCTGTCAAGAACGCTCTTCTCTGCAATGTGCGTCTCCTGCGGCTCCATGACTCCCATGGCGACAAGCAGGAATCCGGGCTGATAGAAGTGACGATCGCTCTTGTCGAGGACAGTGATGCTGACATCGCCATTTTCCAGTTCACCTGACAATTTCTGGGCCATTCTGTTCGCAACTATGGTTCCACCGAGTCCTCCACCTGCCACCAGTATGTTCTTCAATCACTTCACCTTCTTCAGAACGAGCGTGTACTTTCCACCCTCGGATCTGTTCTCAACAACTTCGTTGCCAGTCCTGGAAGCCCAGACAATTATGTCGTCACGAGTGGACTCGTCTCCAAGAACAATTGTGACACCCTCGCCCACATACGCGTCGTTGAGGGCAGACGAAAGTTCACCAATCGGGCCGGCGCAATTCTCGGATGTCGCGTCAATGGTCCTGTATATTTTCAGTTCCGACAAAATCTGATTCCCCGGTCGAGCAACTCAGTCTGAATTACCATATAAATATGAATAGTTAACGCGGAGAATGAATGAATTTTTCAGGAAAAGTAGTACTCCAATGGATTATCACGCTGTTATAGTTGGATTTTAGCAGGAATCTGGCATTCTCAGGCAATGATTTTCAAAAACTCACTGTATCCCTGTGTGTTGGCTGCATCATTCGCGGTGAGCCATCCCCTTCTTGCCATGGACAGTGCATATTTCATGTTCGAGAGTGAAGTGAAGTGATGGGCGTCTGTATTGAGCACAAATTTGCAGTCGTGCTTTGCAGCCTCGATTATCAGCTGGTCGTTCAGGTCAAGCCTTTCAGGTGAGCCGTTGATCTCCAGCAGCACCCTTTTTTCCCTTGCGGTATCGAACACTTTCTCCGCGCTGAAGGTGTAGCTGCCCCGTGTGCCGATCTGCCTTCCTGTAGGATGTCCCAGCACCGTCAGGTAGTCATTGGACATCGCTGTCAGCAGCCTCCCGGTCATCTCATCCTTCTCCATGTTGAACCTTGTGTGGACGGAACCGATGACATAATCCAGCCTTGAAAGCAGGTCGTTGTCATAATCGAGCTTGCCGTCCGGATGTATCTCCACCTCGCTCCCGCATAGCACCCGAAGGTCGTACTTCCCGGATGCGTTTATCTTTTCTATCCTGCCTATCTGCTTCTCCATCTGCTCATCGCTGAGCCCCTTTGTGATTTTCGAACTCTTCGAATGGTCGGATATACCGATGTAGGCATAACCCCTCTCAGCAGCTGCGTCAATCATTGACTCTATCGGGCTGCTTCCGTCCGTCCAGTTCGTATGGCAGTGTATGTCCCCCTTTATGTCCTTCTCACTTATCAGCACCGGAAGCTTTCCTGCCGCAGCCGCATCTATCTCTCCCCTCGCCTCCCTGAGTTCAGGCTCTATATACTGCAGGCCAAGTGCATCGTAGACGTCCTTCTCACTCCTGCCTGCCACAAATTCATCGGTGCCTCTCCTTGTAAGTGCATATTCGTTCAGCTTCAGCCCCTTGCCGATCGCGAGATTCCTGAGCTCGACGTTGTGGTCCTTTGAACCGGTGAAATACAGCAGCGCGGCACCGTAGCTCTTCTCCTCCACCACGCGCAGGTCGACCTGCAGGCCCGAATTGAGCATGACGCTCGACTTCGTCTCCCCTTTTGAATACACAACGCTCACATCAGGGTAGGACACAAAACGGTCCATGACCGAATCAGGCTCCGAAGAAACGACTATTATGTCTATATCGCCGATTGTCTCCCTGCGGCGCCTCAGCGAACCTGCAGCCGCCATCATACCTGACATGCCGGAGAGGTGCTTCAGCAGGTCGGCGGCGATCTCGTCACCCTTTGAAAGCAGGAAACGTGTGCTGCTCCCGCGGTAGAACTGTATGCTCTGCTGTATCCGCTCCTCTGTCTTCTCGCCAAATCCCTTGAGAGAACGCACACGGTGCTCCTCGCATGCCCTCTGCAGTTCGTCGAGCGATGTGATGTGCAATTCCATGTAGAGCCTGCCGACAGTCTTTGGCCCGACTTCCTGCAGGTTGAGAAGCTCAAGGAGACCCGGTGGTATGCCCTTCCTCAGTTTTTCTATGTAGTCAAGCTTCCCTGTGCCGACAAACTCCCTGATCTTCTGGCTTATTGCCTCTCCGACACCCGGCAGTTCGTCAATCGAGCCGTCAGCGATATAATCGGAAACTGATTTGGGGAGTGCTTCAATTGTTCTGGCCGCCCTGCGGTATGCTATCGGCCGAAACCTGTCAGTGCCTGTGATCTCGAGTATGTCAGCTATCTCGTTCAAAAGGCTCACAACCGGGCCGTTGGTCGGATCCATCCTGCCGTTTTCACCCCTGATTCGGAAACGTATATCAACATAGATAAATTAAATCGGGGGCATGGTGAAGACAGTTAGAATCAGGTACTGCCAGCCCTGCGGGTACATGCCCAGGGCTTTTGAGCTTGCGAAAAGCATACTGGACGCGCACGGAATGGCCTACAACAAGAAGCTGAGCGTTGCGATGGAACCGGGAGATCACGGCATATTTGATGTCATGATAGACGAAGAAATGGTGTTCTCCAAGGAGAACGAGGGAAGGTTCCCGGACAACAGCGAAATAGTGGACAGGCTCAGGCCCGGCCACTGATGCCCCTCCGGGAATATTTGCATGCAGGCAAATGTTGTCAGACGAAGTATGAGTCATAACCACGGGCAGTGATGTCTGAAACACTCCTCGGCACAGATGAAATTGAGGCGGGCGGCCTCATTGATTCACTTGATCCACGGCTCAGGAAAGTGCTCAGGGACAGGAACATACTGCGACTGCATCCGGTGCAGGAGAATGTTTTTGAGCCCGTCTACCAGGGCAGGAATGTTCTTGTCTGTGCACCGACGGGAATAGGGAAGACAGAAGCGGCAATGTTGCCGATCCTGCAACGCATGGCATCGACTGTCCAGCCGAAGGGCATTGTCTGCCTTTACATTACACCGCTCAGGGCACTGAACAGGGACATGCTTCTCAGGCTCCAGGAGCTTGCAAGTGCCGTTGGCCTGCGCGCTGCCGTCAGGCACGGGGACACATCCCAGTCGGAGAGGCTGAAGCAGTCTTCCAACCCTCCGCAGATACTCATAACAACGCCGGAAACAGTGCAGATACTTCTTGTCGGCAAGAATCTGCGCAGTTCGCTCAGGAGTGTGAAATATGTCATCGTGGATGAAATACACGAACTTGTGAGTGGTGAAAGGGGAGCGCAGCTCGCTGTTGCACTTGAAAGGCTCACAAACCTGGCGGGTGAATTTCAGAGAATAGGTCTTTCCGCGACTGTCGGAACGCCGGAGGAAGTGGCGAAACTGCTTGTCTCTGACAGGGATGTGACAATTGCCAGGATACCAGTGGAGAAGCTGCGGGAGATAGGTGTCAGATGCCCTCTCCCTGACAGTGAAACAAAGAAGTTATCGGCAAACCTGCAGGTGGATGAAGGTTTTGCATCAGCACTGGAGATGGGCAGGAATATCATAGATGGCCATGAGAGCACACTGCTCTTTGTAAACACAAGGGATCTTGCAGAGGCAATTTCATCCCGTTTCCACATATGGATGCCAGACTACCCGGTTGGTGTGCATCACGGCTCGCTGTCAAAGGAGCTCAGGATGCAGATGGAGGAGGAATTCAAGGCGAAGAAGCTGAAATGCATGATTTGCACATCTTCGCTTGAACTGGGCATAGACATCGGCTCGGCGGATTTCTCCATCCAGTTCAATTCGCCCAGGCAGGTGACGAGGCTGCTGCAGCGCGTAGGCCGTGCGGGCCACAGGGCGGGTGCAGTCAGCCGCGGAAGCATAATAGCCTACGATGAGGACGAGCTGCTCGAGGGGATGGTGATATGCCGGCGCGCAATGGCAGAGGAGCTGGAAAAGCAGGTGGTGAGGAGTATGCCGCTCACAGTGCTCTCCAACCAGATAGTTGCCATGTCCTCGGAAGGCACTTACACGCCCGAGAGCATGTACAGCACAATTGCACGCAGCTATCCGTTCGTCGACCTGACAATGCCAAGGTTTATGGAACTTTTCAACTTCGCAAGGGAATTCAGGCTCATCCGCGTTGAGGGGGATGCAGTAAGGAGATCAATGCGCGGCCTCCACTACTTCTACGAAAACATCTCAATGATCAGGGATGAGAAGACATTCAACATAAGGGATATCGGGACAAGGAAGGTCATAGCGACTCTCGACGAGGGCTTTGTTGTCTCCTTCGCAGAAGAAGGCGCCGTCTTCATAACGCACGGCAGGAGCTGGAGGATAGTGGAACTCAGGGAAACCGAGATACTGGTGGAACCGGTTGGCGTTTTCGGCGCACTGCCGTCATGGGTCGGCGAGGAGATACCGGTGCCTTTCGAAGTTGCACAGGAGGTGGGAAGGCTGAGGCGTGACAGGAATTTCGATGACTATCCCGTGGATGCCGAGTCGAGGAGGAAGATCACTGAATACCTGGACGGAATGAAGGAACCTTTCATACTTTCCACTGACAGGAAGGTGGTCATTGAGATTTCTGGCAGGCGCGCGATAGTCAATGCCTGCTTCGGCACACGGGTAAACGAAACACTCTCGAGGATGATTGCCGCGATTATATCAGCAAGATCAGGGGAGAGCGTCGGTATAGATATCGACCCGTACAGGATTGTGCTCGATTTGCCAAGATCCTTCAGGAAAGAATGGGTGGAGGAGGCACTGAGGTCCATACAGCCTGAGGCACTTGACACATTCATGAGGAAGATCGTATCCAATGTGTCGTACGCGAAATGGCAGTTCCTATTCGTTGGAAAGAAGTTCGGCATCATCAGGAAGGATGCCGACTACAGGGAGCTGAACCTTCCCAGACTGATGTCCAGTTATGAGCGGACACCTGTAATGGATGAGACGATAGACAAGACAATCTGGGAAAGCATGGACATAGAGACCACTGGCAATGTGCTGTCCATGATAACATCCGGCGCCATGGATATCGTGTATGCGCCCCTATCTCCGGTGGGCGAAAAGGGTATCGAGTCGACGAGGGAAATCTACAAGCCGGCAAGGGCGGACAGGGGCATACTGGAGGCGCTCGGCAGAAGGCTGGGGGATGAGGAGTTCACGCTGCTCTGCCTCTATTGCAATGCGAAGAGGAAGACAAAGGCAGTAAAGGAGGAGAAGAGAATCAGCTGCTGGAAATGCGGCAGCAGGATGGTCGCCGCTCTGAGCAAGTACGAACTTGAGGAGCTGCACAGGCGGGAGGACAGGGACGGGCGGGAGAAGGCAGTCAGGAAACTCAGGAAGAACGCGAACCTTGTGATGGAGTATGGACAGAGGGCACTGGTCGTTCTGGCAGGCAGGGGAATCGGACCGGACAGCGCTGCAAAGATACTCGCAAGGCACGGTTCAGACGAGGAACAGCTGCTCAAGGAAGTGCTGGAGCAGGAGATACTCTTTGCAAGGACAAAGAGATTCTGGGACTAGTCGGACACAACACTGTTTGTAAGCTTTCCCACTTTTTCAATTGTAATCTCAATAACATCACCGGCATGCAGCTGTGAGATTCCGGCCGGTGTTCCGGTGGCTATGACATCCCCCCTCTCAAGTGTCATTATACCGGAGATGTCGCTGACTATCCTCTGTATCGGGAATATCATGTCGCGTGTGTTTCCCTTCTGTTTGACAGTGCCGTTGAGCTTTGTCTCGATATCCAGCGATGCCGGATCAGGCACATCCCGCTTCATCCTTAGCTCGGACATCGGGAAGAATGTGTCAAAACCCTTGCTTACAGCCCACGGGCGGGCCACCTTCTTTGCGGTGTCCTGCATCTCCCTCGCTGTAACATCGTTGCAGACAACAAAGCCCATTATGTGTGCAAACACTTCCTTCTCAGCCAGATTTCTGCACCTGTCGATCATCACAACGCCCAGCTCGCCCTCATAATCCACCCTTCCGGCACGGCCGGGAAGCACTATGCTCTGGCCGTTCCTGATGACTGAGCTGGGAGGCTTGAGGAAATAGAACGGCTCGGCCGGCAATGCATTGTTCAGCTCCCTGGCGTGCTCTGCGTAATTGCGCCCAATGCAGATTATCTTTGTCGGGTCTGCGTACACGGATATCAAACCTCAATTCGCGTTTGAGTATGAGATGCGGATCGCACTTAACACTTTTGCCCCCTTCAGAGAACTCCCCTGTTTGACAGCACAAGTTCAGTCAGCAGTTCCCCCTTCTCGAAGCGCTCAAGGGCGAACGGCTTCATGAGCTCGTTGATCCTCCCGGTGGTTATGTATTCCGCAATGAACTTTCCAACCGCGGGCGCCATCATGAAACCGTGGCCGCTGCTGCCTGCAGCATTGATGAAGCGCGGAAGCGACGGTGACGGCCCGAGCACTGGCGAGTTGTCAGGCGTCATATCATAGGTGCCGGCCCACTGCCTCACGATCCTGACATTCCTCATGAACGGAAGCAGCCTGATTATGTCCCTCGCGTACTTCACCATGAAACCGAGGCTTGCAGTGTTGTCGAAGTTTTGCGGCTCTCCCATGCTCGTATGCCCTATGAATTCGCCGCGCAGCGACTGGTGGATTGTTATGCCGTATTTCAGCGAAACAAGCATCGGCTTCATGAAGTGCTGGAGTGGTTCTGTGACAACCAGTTCCCTCCTGACGGGTTTTATCGGCAGTGAGACGCCGACGCCTGCGGCAATCGCGGGCGCGTATGCGGCGGTGGCATTGACCACATAGTCTGCACTGTAAGTCGAGGCGGATGTGTGCACAAGCGCGGTGCCGTCCTTCGCCGTCTCCACTCTTTTCACAGGAGTGTGCTCAAAGATCCTTCCCCCGCCGCGCTTTATTGCAAAGATGAGGCCGGAGATTACAGCATCATGGTGGAGTATGCCGTCAAGATGGTGGAAATTCCCGCCCACAAGGTTTTCCCTGTTTATGCCAGGCACAAGTTCGCCCACTGCATCCGGTTCAAGCCATACCGAGCGCACGCCGTTCTCGTTCTGCAATTTCCTGTGCAGCCTGTAAAGCTCGATGTCCTCGTCTGCAAAACATGAGAAGAGATAGCCGTCCTGTGTGAAGAGTATGTTGTAGCCAAGCTCCCTGGAAAGCTTCCTCCATTCGCTTTCAGCCTCCACCATGAAGCGTATCGTATGCGGGTTTGCAAACTGTGCCCTGATGCCGCCCGCATTTCTGCTGGACTGTCCGCTGCCTATCACGTTCATCTCGAAGACAGCAACGTTACTTACACCGCCGGAGAGCAGCCTGTATGCTGTCATGAGGCCGTAGATTCCTGCGCCGATGACTGCAACGTCCAGATGCTCGGTCATTTCTCCCCCTCCTCGAATTCCACATCCGTGAGAGCGAGCGCCCCGAGATAGACAGGGACAAGAGGCGGTCTCACAGTTGCAAAATCAGCCTCCTTGCCTGCGACGGCCGTAAAAGCCTCGTAGGTGTTCCTGTAGCATCTCGCACCCTGGCAGGGGCCCATGAACAGGCCTGAGAAACGCCTCATCCTGTTGATAGTGTCATATCCTTCGCCGTACAGCCTGCCGACGTCCCCGAGAGTGACATCGAGGCAGGGGCAGATAACAGACTTCCCGTCAGCCGGAGGCGAAGGGAGCCTCTGCACTGACACTGAATGCCGGATGAGCGAACGGCACATTTTCTCCAAATCCGGCCTAATCTGTGCTCCATTGCTCAGGGATATGCTGTTCGCCGCAATTACAGCCGAAACAATTCCCTGGATTCTGAATGGAAAAACAAGCGAGCCGCATGCAAATATGTTCCCCGCGCATCTCATGCCCTCATCCACGGCCGGCACCGGCATATGGGTCTCGCTGCTTATCCTGGTCGGAAGCGAGAGCAGGGCGCCTATCTCGCAGCGCGGCTGCAGCCTGCCGGCGACGACAAGAAGGTCAGATGCCATCGTGATGATGCTGCCGTCCTCCCTGCGCATCGACACCGTCTCCAGATTCATCACACCGGCAGCACCGGCCGGGACGGCCTCTTCAATGTCCTCCTTCGCGATGCCGAAGACGGAGCGGAGAGCAGAGCTGTATTCAGCATCTGCATGGAAGCCCGTGAACAGCCTGATCGGCCTGGCGACTTCGGCAACGCGTGCAAGATAGTTGACCGAAAGTGGCGTTTCGAGGTAGAGCACTGGCAGTTTCCCGCGTGCCCGAAGACCCTCCGGCATTGCCAGGAGCGATCTCGAGGTGACAACACCGGGAAGATCATTCCTGCGGAAAACAGGCTTGACTTCCTCGCAGCCGTGGCTCAGTATGGTCAGTGCCGGTTTCAGCAGCACCACCCTGGAATAACCCTGTACGGCTGCAAACTCCCCGCCGTTGAAAGCGCCAAATACAGTAGTGCCGTCAAGCAGCACTGCATTCCTGGAAGCGAGCAGTTCTGTGAGGGAGCGGATTTCAGGAAGACAGTTCCTGAGCGGCAGCAGCTCCTGCTGTGAGAGGTCCATCAACATCTGCCTGAAATTCCCCTCAGTCACATCCCTGGAGTTTGCATCCACCACAACAACACTCTTCCCGGCAGGCAGGTTGAGTGAAAGGAGCGCTGCAAGTCCGGACACTCCGGCGCCTACTATGAGCACATCGGTGTGGAGTTCCTTGGAGGGTGAAAAGGAGAGTTCCTGCATTGTGGCCTGAGCCGCATCCTCCGGATCCAGCGGCCCGCCGTAGTCGTTCACGCCCTTGACCCGCTCGAAGAAGAAATTTCTTGCAAATTCAGACCTTGTGAAATTCCTGTAGTAAAAACCTGTGCCGGAGTAACGGCCTATGTAGGATAGCAGGCTTCTCTTCCCCTGGCTCCTGATATGCATGCCGCCCTTCAGCATCACCCTGTACGCGTTGATGTTTGCAATACCGTCTATTGAAACCCATGCCGAAGGCACTTCCTTCAGAGGGTGATACTCGTCCCTCCATGCCCTGAGACGCATGCTCCTGTGGCCAAGCCTGATCCCGTTTGCCCTGAGTGCCTCTGCAACTGTAATACCCTCCTGGGCCTTCATGCTCCTGCCGTTGTAGCTGAAACCGACGACAGTCATGCGATCATATCTTTTCGGCCGTGCAAGTTCAGCGAAGCGGGAGAATTACGGACGGGACAGGGCAGAATACCATCCGAAGATAAGCCGGCAGAAATACCGTGGCTGACGCGTTTTTCCGGGCCAAGTCTGTGCAATGTACATCGCAGGGTGAGAGAACCGCTGTCCCGTGGGATCATGGAAACACCTGATCGTGATCGAAAGCAGACATAATTTAAACTTTGTTGCCGCGTGTGAGAAATAGTCAGCCTGAGACAGACTATATCCTCAGCGGCGGTGAGAAAAGGACTGCCCTTGTCGGCCCTGCCTCGCGCCCTTCAAGCTTGAGCGGGAA
>JAJYOM010000050.1 GCA_021796175.1 Thermoplasmata archaeon | reverse complement strand
GATGTAGCTGAGATACGTCGGGAAGGAGACAACTATCAGCCCGATGCCGAAACCCCTGATCGACTTTGCCGCAAAAAGTTTCCACGACTGTAACCTGTTATCGCTCAATCGTCCCACACTGTTCCTCACTTTTACTTACTTCAGCCCTCAGAACTTCATCATATTTCCAATATGTGAACGCTCTCAACCAAATTCGAGACAATTCGACAGGTTAATATCATGTTATTCCTGATATAGAGCCATGAATGTCAGCGTTACACCCGAACTCTCCCTCGACGAAGGTTCATCATTTGCAGGCGGACTCGGTGTGCTGGAAGGGGACAAGTTCTACGCGGCGGCAAGGCTCGGCATTAATTATACTGTAATCACACTGTTCTACAGGCGCGGTTATGTGGGGTATGAATTCAGCGACGGAATGGCTGTGCCTGTCGACAATCCGTACCCCGACAGCTTTCTCGATGAATTGACAGTGAAACGGGGCAGTGTCTCCATAGGCGGCAGGGAGGTGGTGACCGCATACAGAGTTTTCACAAAGGGAAGTGCGAAGGCAGTCTTCATCGACACGGTGTCACCCGCCTGGGCAAGGAGGCTCAATGAGCATCTCTACGAACACACTGATACAGACCTTTCGTTCAACAGGTATGTTCTGCTATCGGAAGGCGTGCTTGACTACCTCGCACGGTATGAGAAGGATGTGATTCGCATTGACATGCAGGAGGCGTACACAACACTCCTCTCCATCAGCCCGAATCTGAAGAAGGTCGGCAGCCCGAGGCTGAGGTTTATAATCCACACTCCGGGACCGTGGGGTCATCCATCCTTCCCGTCCAGGTACTTCAGGGCACAATATGATTATGATTTTCTTTATGACAGAGTCTTCCTCACAGATCTCGGTCTCGCAAGGGCTGATCAGGTATTCTGTGTTTCAAGGAAACATCACAGCGTAACTCAGCGTGTGATGCCTCATTTTGCAGGAAAAATTGGCTATGTTACGAACGGCATCGAGCTGCCAAGATGGCAGGGGAAGGGTGCCGCAAACATCAAGGCTGGCGATTTCAGGGAATTCAAGGACAGGGGCAGAAAGGCTCTGCTCAGGCGCGTCGGCATCAGGAACGACGGTATGGTGCTTGCATGGAACAGGAGGATTGTCACGTACAAAAGGCCGGATTTCATTCTCAGGTTCATCAGGGAAAACAGGAACAGTGAGCTCAATTTCATACTCGCAGGCAAGGCGCATCCGCAGGATCTCGTGAACAGGGAGGTCATGGAGGAATTCCATGCGCTGTCGAAGGAAATGGACAATGTCTTTTACACGCCAGCTTATGATGTCGAACTCTCAAAAAAGATAGTCAGGGGTGCGGATCTGATGGTTTTCACACCGTTCAGCGGATGGGAGTCATCAGGAACTTCATTCATGAAGGGAATGGTAAACGGCACACCGCCGATAACCTCACGGGACGGCTCGGTAGTCGAGTTTGTAAAGGACGGTTTCAACGGCTGGCTTTTCGGAAAGGACTACAGGAATCTCAAACCGTTCGACGACAGAGAGGGGCTGGAAATCAGCAGAAAAGATTACAGGGAATTCTCCTCAAAGCTGAAAAAGGTTGTGGACATGTGGTCGAACAGGCGGGAATCGTTTGAGGAAGTCGCACTGAATGCGATGAAGACACCGGGATTCGAAATGGCCAGGGTATTGAAATCCTACTACGGCCCTCTCGCCGTTTCGAGGAAGCGGTGACTTGGTCCTGCATTGCCAATGTTATTACAATTGATACGTCTATTGAAATGGTATGAAACTAAAAATTGAAGGCATCTGGTCGCCTATGCCCACGCCGCTGGACAGGCAGGGGAATATCGACAAAAAGAAGATTAGAGTGCTCGTGAACCATCTTATCGGCGGGGGTGTAGACGGTCTTTTCCCCCTGGGCACAACGGGCGAATTTGCGATGCTTGACAGGGCGGAACGAAGACTCGTGCTGCAGGAAGTCGTCGATGCAACAAACGGCAGGGTTCCGGTGCTCGCAGGCGTCTCGGATCCGAGTATGGAGAACATCGTTGAGTTTGGCACCGATGCCCTGGACATCGGCGTGAATGGCATAGTCGCCACTCCGCCTTACTACTATTCACTGGGTTCCGAGGGGATTTACAACCACTACAAGATGATTCACGATAGTGTTGATTTGCCGTTGCTTGTATACAACATACCCGAGTGGACACACAATCCTGTCAGTGCCGATGCAGTGAGGCGACTCGCCGAAGACAATCTGATCGTGGGCATGAAGTACACTGAAAACAACCTCTTCAAGCTGCTGAAATATATCGAGGTGGTCGGAAAAAGGATAGCGGTGTTCACCGGCTCTGACGCGATGGCGCTAACCTGTCTGGAATTTGGCGGCCGCGGGGCTGTAGTGAGCATGAGCAATGTCTGGCCCGAAAAGGCAGCGAGCATATTTGATCTCTTCAAGAGTGGCAGGGTCGATAAGGCAAGAAGGGCTCAGAAGGACTTGCTCCCGGTCATAGAGGCTGTGGGTATTGGGCACTTCCCGGCCGGCTTAAAGGAGGCAATGTCTGCAACGGGCATGGATGTGGGACAGGTCAAGAAACCGCTTGAGTCTCTGACGAAGATTGAAAAGCAGCAGGTTAGAACACTTCTGGCTGAAGCAGGGATGAAAGTTTCCCGCCTTTGACTAACCTGCTTTGTCCTACCCGTGCCGGGCACCATGTTTGGTTTGTGGTGTATATTCCCTGAAGTGCTCATCCGGACCGCTTGTGGCTCGGATAAGGCTGTGACGCAATGATCCTGTTCTATTTGCGCATGCTCTGAATTTTTTTCCTTGTAATGGTGTTGGCACCGACCGTTCCTATCCACCTTTACCAGTGTTCAGTGCTGAAGAGAACTCTCGAAGCGACAGATACAGTAAACGTCGCAGAACTCCGCAGGAAAATGAAGGAACAGGGTGGAATACTGAGACTTTCTCTTACGAAAAGGAACATTCGTCAATTTGACTCAATCAAGACTGTGAGAACCGTGCCCCAAGGTAGCGGTGATTCAGTTCAGGAAACTATTTTCCTCTGAAGTAGGCGGAATGAAAATAATTGTCGTATACTGAAAGTGAACTGCATCCATTCCAGTGATGTTTTAAGTAAGATGGATGTTTGGCGCTGCCAATGATTGAGATAGGCATATTTCTCGCTGCAGCAGGCATAACGGTTCTTGAGATGGCCGAGGCCGCCGCTGTTGGTATTGCTTTGTATGCCGATACCAAAAATGTTACGGCGTTCCTGGCCATAGCGCTCGGTGTAATCGTCATTTTCATACCCACTGCCGTGGTCGGCAATCTGATAGCATATCTTCCGATCCTTCTGGTAAGGATCATTTCAGCGACCCTGCTGCTGTACTTCGGTTTGAGGCTGATGAAAAGTGCCCGCAGATCGGTCCGAATATCCAGGGGTCTCGGGCCGGGCAAAGGCGCGGAGCATGAAGAACAGAAAGGGCTGTTTGTTGCGTGTTTTTCCGTCGGTGCTGTGGAAGCGTTTGAAGCAGCCATTGTTCTTGTCGCCCTCTATCCCAACAGCTATTCGTCCACGATACTCGGCCTCTTTGCCGGCGTCTTGATCGTGGTCGTTGCCGCATTCTTGCTTCATTCGCAGATAAGAAAGGTGAAGCAGGCCAATATGAAAGTGATGGTTTCATCGATACTGCTGACCTTTTCTGCATTCTGGTATGCGGAGTCGGTCATCGCAGTAAGCGACCTTGTTCTGATTCCCCTTTTCATCTTTTTCACTGCCGTGGTGTATTACATCTCGCATCGGGGACTGGCAGTTCCTGTTCCTCAGACATCGTCCTGAAGCGCAGACTGCCTTTGCTCCCAACGCGCAGTGTTTCTTCAGCGAGCGGCATCTCGCATCTCCTAACCCTGCACTCTGACGCGCACACGGTGTCTATGTGTGCGCATCCGTCGCCCTGTATATGCAGACAGACTTCCTTACACTGTTTCACATCATTGTCTCACTATATCGCAATCGATATCGATATCGATATAGCTTTATAATAGGTAGTCATGATGAAGAAACATGCAGAAGGAAGTTGAAAGGCCGCGTAATATCCGCACCGGTCTCATTGCAATGTTTGCTCTGAGGAGGATGCTCGACGGACCGGTTTACGGCTACAGTCTGGCTGCCGAAATCTCGGAGAAAACGGGAGAATCGTGGTCTCCGGGTCCGGGCACGATATATCCTGCACTGCATCATCTGGTCGAGAAGAATTATGCAAAAACCAGGACAGAAGAGGGACGCCGCGTTTATTACATCACGCGTCAGGGTAAGGCAAAACTCGAATCGTTCCGCAGGAAGATGGCCAGGTCTCGTGGCAGATTTCAGGATGCAGGCAGGCTGTGGATGGAAATCATGGATGATTCAGAACTCAGGGAATTCATAGTACACCGGCTGAAGACGGATATCAAACTCTTTTCTCTTATCACGGAGGGACGGCTGGGTCATCTGTCGGTGAAGGAGCGGAAGCTGCTGACCAAGGAGGTTGCGACCGAACTGAAGAACTTAATCCCTTACAGGGGAGAATGAACTGTGAGTGTTTCAAAAACTTCCTCGGAAACCGTGCATGTGAACGACAGTTCAAATGCAATAGTCATGAAGGGCATAACAAAAAAATATGGAAATTTCACGGCTCTGGACAACGTCGATCTGACTGTTCCGGAAGGAACAATATTTGGTCTTCTGGGACCCAACGGAGCAGGCAAGACTACAATAATAAAAGTGCTTACTGCGCTAATCCCTGCAGATGCAGGGGAGGCGCGTGTTTCAGGCCATGACGTGAAGAAAGAGCCTAAACTGGTTCGGGCCAACATAGGATGGGTTGCTGCCGAGGTAATACTGGACGATGACCTCACCGCAATGGAGAATCTCTGGCTGCAGGCAAAGCTTCAGAATCTGCAGGAATGGAAGGAACGCGCGAATGACCTCCTGAAGTATTTCGACCTTTTTGACAGAAAAGACACCAAGGTCGGCAAATACTCCACAGGAATGAGAAAGAAGCTGGAAATAGCGCTAGCTCTCCTGCATCAGCCCAAAGTCATATTCATGGATGAGCCGACAATCGGCCTTGATCCGGGGACAAGAAGGATGCTCTGGCAGCTCATCACCGGCATAAACAGGGAGTATGGCGTGACAATACTGCTCACATCCCACTACATCGAGGAGGCTGATGCCCTCTGCAGCAATCTCGCAATCATCGATCACGGCAAAATCGTTGCCACTGGAACGCCGTCTGAACTCAAGTCGAAAGTGAATGCCGACATCATAGAGATAGGGCTGAACTACGAGCCGGATGTTACCGTATTTGAGCGCATGGAAGGCGTTCTTGACGCAAGCAGGACTGAAAACGGCATGCGGCTGAAGGTGACAGCCTCTGAGAAAATCCTTCCGCGCATCCTGTCATCTCTGAAAATCGAGGGTGTTGTGAAGATAAACGTCGACAAGCCCAGTCTCGAAACGGTGTTCATCGATCTGACGGGGAAACGCTTGAGCGAAGAGGACAACAAGATGGATATGAGGAAGTTTTACGCAACCCTCAGGATGGCGAGAAGATGAGAAACGCAACGCTGAATCAGTTTTCCGGTCTTCTGACCAGGGAGATTATGAAGACATACAGAAATCCATGGATCATTGCGATAACAGTGGTGCAGCCGTTCATGTGGCTGGCGTTCTTCGGCAGCAGTTTTGCCTCCGCGCCAAAGTCATTTCTTGAAGGCTTCTTCCATACATCCAACTATATAGCGTTCCTTCTGCCAGGTGTTCTGTCAACTTCAATGCTCACAGTGGGCATGTTCGGCTCGATGAGCACGATACAGGACAAGCGTTTCGGCTACATGAAGCGCATACTGCTCACTCCCACGGACAAGGCAACAATATTCGTGGCGAAATCGATGGGTTCAACGACGCGCGGCATGGTTCAGCTGCCCGTAATGGTCATTGCCGCCTTCCTGTTCGGCGTCAGTTTTCCGCTGAACCCGATACTCTGGATAGGCTGGATCCTCGCACTGTTCTTTCTCGGGCTCGGGTTCTCATCCCTGTTCATGGCCATGACAGTCTCAAGCACAGACTGGCAGACGCCCGGCGTGATATCCAACTTCATAACAATGCCGCTGATGTTCGCCAGCACTGCACTCTTTCCGCAGGCAAATTTCCCTGTCTGGATGAGGGCTATATCCTCGGTCAACCCCGTGACCTTTTCCGCAACGTTAGGCAGATCCATTGTGCTCGGAGGTGCCGTCGACTGGACTCCCCTCGGCTATCTGGCGATATTTGCAGTCCTGATGCTCTTCGTGGGGTCAGTCATGGCGACAAAATGGCTTAGAGTCGAATAGCCGCTTTCCTGACGATGCAGTTTAAATACTGGTTGTCGGCAATCCTCATTTCTGTCCGTCGCGGACCGGCTGAAACGGTATATGAACAAAGGCAACAACGATTTCCATATGCAGCTTCTGACGAACATTGCTTACACTTCGTCGACTCTCTTCATCCCAGTTTACGCATCGGTGACCGGTGCAAACAGCGCTGAGATTGGCGCAATCGTAGCATCGTACAGCGTCGCGCTGCTCGTCAGCAATTACACACTGGGACGGCTCTCGGACATCTATGGAAGAAAACTCATCCTTGCTGTCAGCCTCATGTTCGCTTCGCTGATGGCTTTCCTGCAGCTTGAGGCCACGTCTCCGCTGGTTCTGCTGACTGTGAGATTTTTCCTGGGTCTCTCGGCAGGCTCCAGCAGTTCACTTATAGCCTACGCAATAGATCTGAAACGCGACCTCGGTTACTTCAGTTCCATTGCCGCGATGGGTTCGGCGATAGGGCAGGGCTTCGCAGGCATAGTCATATATCTCTTTGCAGGCAGAACAATCGGACATAGTCTGTTTACTCCTGTCTTCCTCATGTCCTCGCTTCTGCTGTTCATGTCATTCGTGCTCTCGCTCCAGATAAAATATCCGGTTCATCATTCCGCCGGATCAGTCAGATTCTTCCCGGCAGGCGTGTTTTCGCGCGGTAGGGCCGCCTACCTCTCACTGTCACTGAGACATTTCGGAGCCACTGCAATCTGGGCTCTATTCCCCTTATTCTGTCTCGCACTGACTCCCACATCTTACCCGTACAGCCTGAGGCTTGCACTGGTCGCATCCATCTATGTGCTCAACTCTGTTGTGCAGATAGTGTCTATGCGATTACTGACCCCCGGCAGGTCTGCACGAGCACTGCTTCTGTCAGGATTAGCCATTTCTGCCGTTACTTTCTTTTCGTTCACTCTTGCCCGAAATTTTGCCGAACTGGCGGCCACACAGCTTCTGCTCGGTGTCGGATGGTCTTTCATGTACGTGGGCGGACTGAGATACGTAGTGGAGCGCTCATCAAGTCGAGGGGCGTCTGCTGGACTTCTGGCATCCTTCATGGCAATGTCAGGAATAGGCGGGCCCATCGCCGGCGGTGCGATCGCCACCAGTGTGGCGTCGCTTGGTTTCGGTGATGCCGGCGGCTATCTCGCCGTGATGTACGTTGCTGCGATTCTGACCGCAGTTGCAGCAGTTGTCTTCTACCTCATGGAATACAGAGGTGCCCGGATGCAGGTTGCGTCAAAGGGCACGATCACCGGATTGTAGCTTTCCCTGCAATGTGTATTGTGTTGAAATGAATCGTGACAAACAATGCTGCTTAACTGGATAGCATCCTGTTACCCGTTTGCAGGGAGTCTTCCTGTATGTTTCAAGTTGCAAGACTCCCAACCTTCTTACATCAGCCCGCTGCGATTGTAGTTCGGATCGGCTGACAGCGGCCTCTTCTGAAAGCATTAGCGGCCAGAGTATTTACCGCTCATAGTGCTCTTGCCCGCTGCCAGCTGAATGACCTGAGGAAACAATTCGCCGTAACAGGGAAGGACTCACACGCCAGGTTGAACCGTAATTTTCACTTCCAGCCTGTCCTTCCGGCGTGGTGCAATGTACTGTTACCGAGCGTGCGCTGATGCGGGCGACGTGGCCGCGTCTGGTGATGCCGGCACGATCCTCAAATTCAATTATGTCCCCCACCCTCAGTTCGGATGCGTGCTTTGCCTCGCGAGCGAGCACTTCCTCACGGACCAGGGATGAGAGTTCCCGGAGTTCTTCTTCAGACATGCTCCGCAACCTGTTGCGCCACTCCTCTTCAATCAAGGCAATCCCCTGCTTCCCTTGTTCACGGATTCTTCCTCAACTCCATCAATGTTCATAACTCCTCCGCTCTTGGATGATGCGAAATACTGAACTCAGTTGACGAAATCTTCCCTCCCTCTTCTCTGCTGCTGTTCGGCTGCCTCGTCGTATGGATATGAAACGCCCGTGGCGCTGAGTCTGCCCAGCTCCTCTGTATGCCTGCTCTCCAGCTTCCACCCGGCGGCGCCCATGTTTTCCTGAAGCTGTGACGTCGAAGCAGCACCGATGATTGGGGCAGTGACACCCTCCCTGTGGAGCAACCAGTTGAGGGCAACCTGAGAGTCGGTTTTGCCCAGCTCACCCGCAATGCGGTCCAGCGCCTCGACGATGCTCCATGTTACTTCGTTGTTGTACTTCTTCCACATCTCCGTCCTTCCCTCGCGATATGCGCCGCCAATTCTGGTGTTATCCGGCGGCACATCCATACCTCTCCTGTACTTGCCGCTGAGGAGTCCGCCTCGCAGCGGACTCCAGGGAATCGCGCCTATGCCGTTTGCCACGCATGCGGGTATGAGCTCATATTCAGTTCCACGGCAGAGAAGATTGTATTGCGGCTGAAGACTGCAGAATTTAGCCCAGCCCATAGATTCGCTGGTGTCTAAGGCCTTCTGCAGCTGCCACGCTCTGAAGTTGCTTGCGCCGATGTACCTCACTGTGCCTTCATGCACCAGATCATTCAGTACATCCAGCGTTTCGGCAATCGGTGTTGCCGGATCCCACGCATGGACCTGATACAGGTCTATGTAATCGGTTTTCAGTCTTTTCAGGCTCTTCCGCACTGAGCTCAATATGTGCTTTCTCGTCAAACCGATATCGTTCGGTTTTTCCGATGATCCAAAGCGCACCTTTGTGGCGACAAAAAAGTCATCCCTGTTCTGTTCATGGAGCCAGTTTCCAAGTATTTCCTCGGATTTACCGTCCGCATAAACATCCGCCGTGTCGATGAAATTTCCTCCCCCGGCGGCAAACATGTCGAGCATCTGGTGGCTCGTCTGCTCGTCTGCCTTCCACCCGAATGTCATCGTGCCAAAACATAATTCGCTCACCCTTACGCCGGTCTTTCCAAGATATCTGTAATTCATGAATGCACGGAATGCGGATTGCTTACTTTAACTGTCGCGAAATTGCGCTCTGAGCAACCGGGCAGCATCCAGTGATGTCCGGCCGTCTTCGCAACTGCACCATGCGCCAGGCTCGATTATCCAACAGGGCACTCCGCCCGCTCGCAGGCACTTTCGTCCATGGTGGATGAGTCGTTAATTCGCAAGATGCGCCGGAGACTGTCTGCCCGAGCGCCGCACAATTCGACCTGTATGCAGGTTTCTGTAAACGATCAGAAAAGGAAGGAAATGGTTTGAAAGTGATTTCAGGGCAATGTTGCTGTATTGTCTACTGGTCCTTGCTCTCTCCTTCAGAGCCACCTGAGACCGTGAATTCCTCTGCCTTGATATACTGCGAACCCAGGGCAATCATCTGCTCGATCTCTTCGGTCTTGGTTGCGCTCACAACAGATATGGCGTAGAATATCAGAGATACGATTATCACGACTATGAAGTCGGTAGGGAACGGAAACACGCCGATACCACCATAGGTCGTTTCACCGAGATATGAAAGCACGAGCAGCGCCAGTATGAATAATGGGACCCACAGACCGGACTTTATAGACTTTGCCGTGAATATGTTGTCAACCTTGGAAGTGAGATAGAAGAATGCGTAGACAAGAACAGGGATGACTTTTTTGTCGCCA
>JAJYOM010000049.1 GCA_021796175.1 Thermoplasmata archaeon | reverse complement strand
GAAATTCTACATAATAAGCGCGCTGTCTGCGGGCCCCATTCAGCCCTGTACGCAATCATTGCAATCATGAATATCTTGAATACGGCAGCAATGCCGACCTTCTTGGAGCCTGAAGTCAGCATGCCCGAAACGGGTGTAGGCGAACCCTCGTAGACGTCCGGTGCCCACATGTGGAACGGCACCACAGCTATCTCGAAGCCGAAACCCGCAGTGAGGAGAACAAGTGCAAGCATCGCTGTGCCGAAGTCGCCGGGGTTTGTAGACTGCAGGTCCTGCAGCGCCGCCGATACCGCGGAGAACTGAAGCGAGTGAGTCAGTCCGTATATCAGGGATATGCCGTAAAGTGCCAGTCCCGCAGACAGCGCGCTTATTATGTAGAATTTCATTGCGGCCTCGGCGCCCGTCTTGTCGTGCTTCCTGAATGCAGTGATGGAGGCGCTTGACAGGCCGGTGAGTGCAATGCCCACGAACATTGTGATCAGGTCAGTGGATGCGGAGACGACCATCATGCCGACGACGGCGAGCATGAGAAGGCTGTAGTATTCGCCGTGATTCCTGTCCTCCTCCACGTACTTCACTGAATACAGGACTGACAGGAACGCCACAGCCATGAATATCAGCTGGAAAACGACTGCAAATGCATCCTCGGTAATGACACCGCCGAATGACTGGCCTATAGGTATTGCATCACCGAGTATGAGGAAGAGCAGAGCGAAGGTCACAAGCATGAAGCCGGCGGAAATTGACGCGAGCACCCTGTTGGACACCCAGAAGGATATACCCGCAATTATCATGGCGCCGACAACCATTGCAATCAGCGGCGACATTCCTGATGCATAAAATTCTATCATGGCACCACGCTCCCTATGAATGACCCATACCAGCTCGAGACAGCACCGCTTATCGGGTTGAACATCACCCACGGCACAATGCCGAATATAACTATGATTATCACGAGCACGATCATCGGAACAATCTCATACCAGTTAGAATCATGAATGCGGGTGAAGTCAAGCTTGTCGGACTCCGGGCCAAAGACTGAGCGCTGCAGCGCCCACAGGTAGTAGCCGACGGTTATCACCACTGTGACAATCGGTATAATCAGGTAAACACCGAAGCTGAGGTATGTCACATAGAAGACGCTGAACTCGGCGACGAAACCAACCATTCCGGGAAGTCCGAGCGAGGCCAGGAAGCCGGCCATCATGAATGTCGAAAGTGCCGGCATGTGCCTGCCCAGTCCGCCCAGTTTGTCCACATCCCTTGTTCCGGTGTGATGCTGAATGACACCTGCAGACATGAAGAGTACAGCCGTGATCAGCCCGTGGGCGAACATCTGGAAATCGGCTACAGATATGCCTATTGTATTCATCGACCAGGTTCCGCCGGCGTCGCTGAGCGTGAATACCGAAGCGGCGATGGCGAGCAGGACAAGGCCCATATGGCTTATGGAAGAATTTGCAATCATTCTCTTGATGTCCTTCTGAGCCATGCTGACCCATGCACCATAAAGGATGCTTATCACTGCGAGCAGGACAATCCAGTCCTCTATCATCTTCGCGCCTGCGGGCAGGGCGGGTATTGCAATTCTTATGATACCGAACGAACCCATTTTTATGAGCAGGCCCGCAAGCAGCACACTCCCGCCTGTCGGTGCATCCGTATGTGCATCAGGCAGCCATGTATGGAAAGGGAATACGGGCATCTTCACTATGAAACCGAAGAAGAGGCCTATGAACACGATGAGCTGGAAGAAACTGCCGAAGTCGGGAGAAACCTGGTTTATGGTCAGCATTGAGAAGCTGAAAGCAGGAAGGTGCAGACCCGGATGTGCAGCAACGTAGTTATGATACTGGAAGTAGAGAGCGAAGAACGACAGCAGCATGACCAGACTCGACGCATGGGTGTAAATGAAGAACTTGGTGGCGGAATAGACCCTTCTCGGTGATCCCCATACCAGTATTATGAAGAACATTGGTATGAGCACCGCTTCCCAGAAGAGGTAGAAGACGAAGTAATTGGTAACAGTGAAAACGCCAAGTACGCCCACTTCGGTAAACATGAGCATGGCGAAGTACTGGTTGGACCTGTGCTCCACATCCCAGGAGAATATCACCACAAGGAAACTGAGCAGCACGGACAGAAAGACCATCGGCAGCGCTATGCCGTCCACACCCACGGAGTAGGTGACAGGGAAATACTGGGTGTTTATCCATGTATAGCTCTCAGTCATCTGCATGCCCGGGCTGCCGTAGTTGAATGAAAGCAGCATGTATGAGCCGAGCAGTAGCGATATACCGCTGAAGGCGGCAGCAACAACCCTGTTCAGGTTCAGCTTTGCCGGCATCGCCATCAGTACGACGAAACCAATGAACGGGAAAAGTATCATCAGCGAAATCAGTGGAAACACGGCTCAGACCCCCATTCCGTGGTAGAGCAGCAGCACCGCCACTATCACAACGACTGCCGCGACGATGACTGATGCATAGTTCTGCACAAGTCCGGTCTCCGATTTCCGAATACGCTGCGAGACGTCCGTGAAGACGGAGCCGACTCCGTTGATGAAGCCGTCGACAACCTTCCTGTCGAAGAAATCAAGCCCCCTTGCGATGCCGTATCCGAGCCAGAGACCGATCTTGTCGTATGCCTGCGGGAAATAGTAGCGCTCTGCGAGCACATGCTGTATGCCGTGCGGTACCGGCCTTGAGAGGAATGCATCGAGGCTCCTTTCCCTGTACCATATAATGTATGCAATGAACAGACCTGCAAATGCAAGCGCGAGTGAAAGGTAAGTGAACGGATCATACAGCAGGCCGAATACGCCCCTGAACACTGTGTAGGGCGTTCCGCTGACGATGGTGCCCGCGGGGAAGGTAACCGGATAGTGCACTGCCATGGCGAACCCCGCAACCCCCAGGACGGAGAAGCCGACGACAAGCGAAAGCACTGCCAGTATGACAAGCGGAGCCGTCATGACGGGTGGCGATTCATGGACATGGACGTCGTGCGGGACCCTCGAATTGCCGGCGAATGTCATGAACCAGAGCCTGAAGATGTATAGTGCCGTGAGGAACGCGGCTGCCACGCCGAAGAGCCATATGACTGCGAATATCCATGAATATGAGATGCCGTCGAATGCGGCCTGCAGTGTCGCGTCCTTGCTGAAGAAGCCGCTGAAAGGTATGATGCCTGCGAGAGAAAAGGCACCGAAGAGCATTGTTATCGATGTGATCTTGAGCTTCGACCTCAGCGCACCCATCTGCCTCATGTCCTGTATGCCGCCAAGCGAGTGCATCACGCTGCCCGCAGCAAGGAAAAGGAGCGCCTTGAATATCGCCTGGTTGACCAGATGGAACATGCCGGCGGAATAGCCGAGGGAGTAGTCTGGGGAACCACCTGTAACATATGGCGAGCCGACTGAGCCGAGTATGTAGGCGCCTGCACCAAGTGCCATGAACATGTAGCCGAGCTGGCTTATTGTGGAGAATGCAAGAACGCGCTTTATGTCATATGTTCCCAGCGCCATGGAGGCGGCAAACAGCGCGGAAAACGCGCCGATGAAGGAAACGAAGAGTGAGCTCACAGGTGTCTGCGTGAAAAGCGGGTACATCCTTGCAACAAGGTACACACCGGCGTTTACCATTGTTGCGCCATGTATCATCGCTGAAACAGGTGTCGGGCCCTCCATTGCGTCAACGAGCCAGTCATGCAGCGGGAACTGGGCACTCTTGCCCATAGCACCGCCGAAGATTGCAAGTGTGGCTATCGTCAGCAGTCCGGAGCTGTTCAGGCTGCCGATGGATGATGCCGAGAACAGCTGCGCATAGGATAGTGTGCGATCTCCTATATTCAGGAGCAGCACTATGCCGAAAAGAAGGAACATGTCACCGAAGCGCGTCACAACGAAGGCCTTTTTCGCTGCCCTGGCAGCGGATGGCTTTTCGTACCAGAAACCGATGAGGAGATAGGAACCAAGTCCGACCAGCTCCCAGAAAATGTATAGCTCCAGAAGGCTGTTGGCCACCACAAGTCCGAGCATGGAACCGACGAACATTGATATTACGCCGAAGTACCTTTTCCTCCTTCTTCCCTCCCCGTGCATGTAGCCTACGCTGTATATGACTATCAGCATGCTGACGAACGATATTGCGGCGAGCATCACGACGGTCAGCCAGTCGACATAAATCCCGAGATTGAGTGAGACTGCAGTCCCCCTGACGCTCCCGAGGTTGAGAAACTGAATCTGCTGCTGGTAGGCAGCAGGGTAGATGCCTGAGCCGTTGCCCACGAATTCGAAGAAGAGCATCAGCAGCGATAAGGCGGCCGAAACACCGACAGAGAGGACGCTTATCCATTCAATCAGCCTTGCCCTGGATGATGGTATGGCGGATATGACGGCAAAGCCGATGAAAGGTGAGATTGCAATGATGGATGCGAACTGCAGGACAGGATCCGTTTTACCACCTCAGAGTGGCGACTTCATTCAGTTCTATTGTGTCGCGCGACTTCCAGAGCACGAGCAGTATCGCGAGTCCGACTGCAATTTCAGCCGCCGCCACTGCAATGGAAATGAGTGCAAACACCTGGCCGTTGGCAGCTGCAGCAGTAACTGCAGCGGGATTCGGACCGGTGGCTGTATTGGAGAATGCAACGAAGTTGATATTGGCGGCATTGAGCATCAGTTCTATGGACAGCAGCACCATTATCGCGTTGCGCCTGTACAGGACACCGAACACGCCAATGACAAACAGCAGCGCTGAAAAGCCGAGCACGTAAGTTACGGGTATCAAAATTACTCCTCCTTGGCGAGATACACGCCGCCCAGCATTGATGCGCCCAGCAGCACACCGACAATTAGAACGGTCACACCGTAGCCTGACGGTTCGAACATCTGTGTTGCGATTGAGGAAGTATCCACAACAGTCTGGCCTATGTTGCTCCAGCCCACGGGAGCAAATGCTGCAATCATGACTACAAAGAGGAGCGCAGAGACAATTGCGGCGATTATCAGTTGTTTGTCCATCCGTTTGCACCTGCCGAAATCAACCAAGCAAAATGTTTCTCCTTGTCAGCATTATACCGAACAGTATGAGGACGACCACGGCACCGACATAGATGAGTATCTGAATGATGCCGACATAAACTGCGTTCATTATGAAGAAGAGAATAGCGATGCCTATCAGCACCCCGGCGAAGTAAAGAGCGCTGTGCACAATTTCCCTTGACATTACAACCATCAGTGCAAGCACAAGGGTCGCGGCCGCCACAATTGTGAAGCCTATCAGGTCAACGCTCAAACGGACACTTCCTGTTTTGTTATTTGAACCTGCGGCTGTAACTGTATCTGCACAACAGGATCACTGGCTGTTGTGCTTCTCGGCAGCATGTCGAGGGCATCGAACGGGCATGCATCCACGCAGAGGGCGCAGCTGACGCAGAGTTCATAGTCGAACACAGGTATCTTTTTCTCCGGCCCGAAGGTCCCGTTCGGCCTTTTCTTGGCAGTCCCGGGTATGCTTACCATGTCTATGACATCGTGCGGGCATGCCCTGTCGCATGCGCCGCAGCCGGTGCAGTTGATCTCGTAGAGCTCCGGATAGGGGAACGGGTGCTGGTCAGGCGCATCTTCCGGCTTTAGCGCCCACTCATGCGGCTTGAATATCTTGTCATTCCTGTCCAGGGTGGCAGTTTCATATCTGTTCGTCATATG
Source organism: Thermoplasmata archaeon (assembly GCA_021796175.1). Taxonomy (GTDB): domain Archaea; phylum Thermoplasmatota; class Thermoplasmata; order Sysuiplasmatales; family Sysuiplasmataceae; genus JAJZXY01. The sequence continues at coordinate 4,491 of JAJYOM010000049.1, read as the reverse complement.
CAGCGCAGTCGATGGGCAGGCTTCCACGCAGAGTCCGCAGAACATGCACTGTGCGAGATCCAGGGCAGGCATCCATTTTGTCAATCCGCCGCCTATGTCATCCTCCATCATATCAAGGCACTTGTTGGGGCAAACCCTGGCGCATGATTCACATCCCACGCACCTGTCCATGACCAGTCCGAGTTCGCCTCTGAAATCATCCGGGAGGTCAAGCTTCTCCTCTGGATAGAGAAGCGTGTTAGGCTTGCCGCCCGCCAGGGAGGTCCTGATCATAGTGCGCAATGAAATCCACATCGGTTTGAAGGCGTAGCCGAGCAGACCCACTTTTTTCTTCTTTGTCGTTATCACTTCTTCCATTCGTAGCACCCCTGCATTTTACTGCACAATGAGATAATCATCAGTGAAACACCCCGCTAATTCTCAGCAGCGCGGCAATGACTATGTTGAAAAGAGAGAGAGGGAGAAGACTCCGCCAGCCGATGTTGAGCACCTGGTCAATCCGGACCCTCGGCAATGAAGCCCTCAGCCAGACAAACAGTGTGAAGACGGCGTAGACCTTGATGTAGAACCAGACAATAGGAGGAAGGAACGGCCCGGTCCAGCCTCCAAGGAATATGAGCACCATTATCGCCGCACCGGCGAAAGTCCTGACATAAGAAGTCAGCTGGAAGAGGGCGAACTTTATTCCCGCATATTCTGTCATCCAGCCGTGCACCAGTTCCGCCTCTGCATCGGGCGTGTCGAATGGTATCCTCTCAATCTCCGCCACTATCGCTATCAGGAAAACTATGAATCCGAGTATGAGCGGTATGACGAACCACACATGCGATGACTGGAAGTTTACAATGGTGCTGAAGTTGAAAGAGCCGGCCAGTATGACAACCGAAATGATCGTGATAAGCATCGGCACCTCATAGCTCATCATCTGTGCCGTAGACCTGAAACCGCCCAGAAGGGAGTACTTGTTGTTCGACGCCCAGCCTGCAATCACAACCGCGAACGGCTCAATTGCGAATATGGCGAATGCGAGCAGCAGCCCGAGATCCGGGTTCGTGTAGAAGAAATCGGGTGCCTGTGGAACAACGGTCATAATCATAAGCGATGAAGCGACAATTATGACCAGAGTGCTGTTGAAGCCGAGCGCGTCTGCATTTTCAGGAAGTATCATTTCCTTGATGAGGAACTTGAACGCATCCGCGAAATTCTGGAAAAAGCCCGCCGGGCCAACCACGAACGGCCCCCTCCTGTCCATGAATCGGCCAAGCTCCTTCCTTTCGACGTATATGAAAATTATTACGTTGACCATGATCACGATGATGAGCATTACGGAAGCAATCACCCAGGTGAGAAGGTAGTTGAGCTGCGGCAGGTTGATGTGAAGGAGGGAAAGTATTGCGGTGGCAATCGTGTTCGGTATGTAATACAGATAATTGATCAGCGTATCACCTGTCCGACTCGCCCAGGCACATGTCAAGGCTCCCCATTATCGATGGAACATCTGCAACCTTGTAGCCGCGCAGGATTGCAGGCGCTGCCGAAACTGTGACGAAAATCGGGCTCCTGATCTTCACCCTGTATGGTCTGTCCGTCCCGTCCGCCTGTATGTAGAAGAATGCCTCGCCCCTGGGATCTTCTGTCCTCGCATATCCCTCTCCACGCGGAAAGTGCCTCGGCGCCTTTCCGAGAACTGGACCAGCAGGAATGTTCTTGAGAGCCTGGCGGATTATGTTGCAGCTCTCCTTCATCTCGTTCATCCTGACCCTGTATCTGGCATAGACGTCGCAGTCCTTCTCTACCGCGACTTCGAAATCCAGCTCAGGATACGCGGAGTACGGGTCTGTCTTCCTCAGGTCCACAGGAACACCGCTGCCGCGAAGCGCAGGGCCAGTGACGCCCAGGTTCAATGCATCTGATGCACGCAGGTACCCGACGCCCTGTGTCCTTATACGGAATACCTCGCTTTCCTCGATAAGGTATTCATACTCCTTCAGTCTCTTCTCGAAGAAATCGACCGTCTTAGTGCACTGGTGCGGAAAATTCCTCGGCATATCCTGAGAGACACCTCCGATTCTAGGGTAGTTGTAAGTCATGCGCGCGCCGCAGAGCGCCTGCAGCAGGTCGATAAACATCTCCCTCTCCCTCATTGCATAGAGGAAGGCAGTCAGGTTTCCGAGGTCCGTCATGAATGAGGCGAGCCAAATCAGATGGGATGCAATACGCTGCACTTCAAGAGCGATGACCCTGATATATTCGGCCCTCTTCGGTACTTCTATACCGAACGTGTTTTCAACAGCTGAAACATACACATGGTCCCAGCTCATGGAGGCAACGTAGCAGAGCCTGTCGCATATCGGTATAATCTGGGGGAAGTTCCTGTTTTCACAGAGCTTCTCGAATCCCCTGTGCAGATAGCCGATAATAGGTTCGGCATCCACAATGGTTTCGCCATCAACCTTCACCTTCAGTGTCCAGAGGCCGTGCGTGAAAGGGTGCTGCGGTCCCATGTTGATCCACATTTCAGCCGTTGCTATCACCGAACCTTGTGTCCGTGGACACCATCGGTTCAGGCGGTGGTCTTTTGCCCTTGTTTTCCCAGTCTATCTTCCAGTGGTCCAGCAGCTTGAAGTCTTTTCTGAACGGGAAGAAATCTGTGCCCTCCGGTGTGAGTACCCTCTCAAGCTTCGGATGGTTGTTGAAGACGATGCCGTACATGTCATACGTCTCCCTCTCGTGCCAGTTCGCACCTTCCCAGATGCGGCTGACTGATTCGATCGAGGGATCATCCCGGGGAAGTTCTGTCCTGATCTGTATCATGCACCTGTTCCTGTAGGATGAAAGGTGGTAGATTACCTCCCAGGCCCTCTTCAGGTCGTTGCCGGCCACACAGGTTGCATGCTCAAAATCGAGCGAGTCCCTGAGGAAGGTGCAGAACTCGATTATCTTCTCTCTTGGAAACTTGTTGCATTCGATACGGCCGGGCCGCTTGAGCTTCACGTCAATATCCGGGAATTTTGATTTTATGTCGTTTATGACATCAGCTGTGGGCCTGGCACCGGTGATGCTCAGCCCCGAGTAGTCTTTGTCTTCCCTGGGAGCAACAATTGTTGGAGTTGGTGTCGGCATGTGCACGACCTCACTGTGGCAGGAGCACCCTTTCCTTCTGGCTTCTTATCTTCTGCTGCAGTTTCAATACGCCGTCGAGCAGCGCCTCGGGCCTTGGCGGACAGCCGGGTATGTATATGTCAACAGGAAGGAAGGTGTCCGCTCCCCGCACTATGTTGTAGGAGTCCCACCATGGACCGCCGGATATGGTGCACTCTCCCATGCAGATGACCCACTTGGGGTATGGCATCTGTTCATAGAGACGGGTGAGCACAGGGCGGAGCTTCATTGATATCCAGCCGTTGAGCAGCAATACATCACACTGCCTCGGTGAATTCCAGAAGATGACACCGAGACGCTCGATGTCAAACCTCGGAGCGGCAACAGCCGCCATTTCGATCGCACAGCATGCAATGCCGAGATGCAGAGGGTAAAGGGCGTTTCTTGCAGCCCAGTTGAAAACACCGCCTGTCAGCTTGTTGGGCTTCATCTGCTTTATTTCGGATCTGCGCCTTATCATCTGGGAAACCTCATCGCTCCATTTCATGAAGGTGTCCTGTGACATTGCAATAGCGCTGGGGGCATTTCCCTCGGAGCGCATCTTCGCCCTTTCTATATCCATATTATCTCCTCCTTCTTGAGCGCATACAGAACAACAGCGACAAGAAGACCGGTGAACACGAACATCAGTATGTTCACGGGCGTGAAACCTGCAGAGAAATTGAATGCCCAGAGAGCCAGGAACACGGTGAGAACATCGGCTATAACGAATATGAGTGCGAACATGTAATACTGGAAATGGAACTGAATCCTCGTATCGCCAATTGGCACTTCGCCGCACTCATATGTCGTCTCCTTCAGCGGTTCCCTTTTTGTGGGTCGCAGGAGAGCGGACACAAAGAAGCTGACCAGTACAAACAGTACAGAAATCACAGCAAATATCAACACTGGAAGATATGCTGCGGAGCTCATACTTTGCAATTATAAACGACTGTTATAAGTATATTTCTCACAACATATCCGGCGTCTCTCACGGTAGACGGTGCTGTGGAGCGATGTGAGCACAATAACAAGGCAGTTCTGTTGCAAACCCCTTGGCAGGGATATGGTAACAATTTGTGAATATGTGCAGGGATACGCATGGCAACTTTTCACGTCTCAAGCTTCGAAGGCTCCCTTATGCGCATAACCACGTAAACAGAAAGCAGGAAGACAGGTATTGAAACAAGGAATGGCGTAACCGGTGTTATTTCATAGAGGTAGCCTCCAAGTATCTGAGCAGGGATGGAAACAAGAAGCGGGATTGCACTGAACAGCGCCATGATCCTTGCTCTCATGTGCCTTGGCACCAGGTCAGACTGGAGAGAGGTGAGCGGGGGGCCCATCAGT
>JAJYOM010000048.1 GCA_021796175.1 Thermoplasmata archaeon | reverse complement strand
TTTCGTAAATCCTCCTCTTAAGTTCCTCGAGGCCGATATTCTTCTCTGCCGACATCGGGAGCGGATCAAAATCCTTCAGCTTCCTCGTCACCCTTGCAAGAGACTCTGCATCCGTCAGGTCGACCTTGTTGATGCAGACGAATGCAGGCACGTACGTCCTGTTGGCTGTGATGACATCTATCAGGCCGTCCGCGTCGACATTCTCCCTCACCACGACGTCAGCGTTGTAGATGCCGAACTCGCCCAGTATACCCTTTACATCCTTTTCCGAGAGAATAGGATCCTGCACAGTGTAGCTGACATTAATGCCTCCCCTGCTTTTCTTTGCAATAGCTATGTTGGGCGGGCGCGTATTGAGTCTGATTCCGCTCATGAAGAGCTCATTGACGAGGACAGAAACATTGTGTTCATAGATATCCACCATCAAAATGATCAGGTCTGCCGTCCTGACGACGGAAATCACTTCCCTTCCCCTGCCTTTTCCCTTTGACGCGTCCTTGATTAGTCCGGGGAGGTCGAGAACCTGGATCTTCGCGCCGCAGTATTCCAGGAGCCCGGGGATGACAGTAAGTGTTGTGAAGGCATAGGCCCCGACCTCGCTCTCCGCATTTGTTATCCTGTTCAGCACAGTGGACTTTCCAACCGAAGGAAAGCCGACAAGCGCAACTGTAGCATTTCCAGATTTCTTTATGCTGTAGCCGTCGCCGCCACCGCCCGCCGACTTCCTTTTCTCCGTCTCCAGGCGCAGCCTCGCCATCTTTGCCTTAAGGAGACCGATGTGATGCTGCGACTTCTTGTTGTACGGCGTGTTCTTTATTTCTTCTTCAATTTCCTTGATCTGTTCTTCCGGGTTTGGCATCCGAATTTACTCCAAATTTAAGTCCCGCATGACGATGCCGAAATGTTTCATGCAGGAAGCTTTCCGCATGGTCTCTCGTACATCCCTGCCTTCTGCCGCACGGTTCGACGCCGGCATTGTTCAGACTGTATTTCATGATTATGCGTATAATAACTTTATCGTCTCGATGGCTGTGGGACACTATTTCTATGGTCTTCCCATATTGAACAGATTATGCCACACGCCGGTGCAGAATAACGCATTGTCTATCCTGTCACTTCTCTTCTGCGCTATGTTCCATCCAAGCATCTTCTTGTCCGCAGAGAAGCCCGATTCCGAGTTGCTTCTCTGATGATACTCTCCGAGGTACTCCATCGTGTTTTCGACAAAGTCCTTCATGGTGTGCTTCCAATTCAGCGAGCCGTTCAGTGTCGCATTGCTCTTCGGTATGATGTACACCTTCGCATTGCCGAACCCGTCCACGTATGACGGTGAGGAATAGTATCTGTCGAGTCTGACGGAAGACACCTCGATGTCCAGGGATGAGAGGAGGCACACTGCCCTGTCGAACGCCTCCCTCTCTGATTTCATGCTCGAGCCGAATGCAACGTACATTCTTGTTTTCAGATCCATCAGTGCAAAGGAGTATGCAAAAAGGCGCCTCTTATGCTCCTTCGGCGCAGCAGCTGCGCCGTTCTCTGCATCCTTCCCCGGATTCTCCTTTGCAAGATCCTTGAGCTTCTGTGCATGTGACTCGTAGTTCTTCTTGACACTCAGTGAATAACCTGTTCCGTCCCCGGTTGCACCGGAATCCCGTATACCCTTCCTGCCGATCATGAGTACATGCAGATTGTGTATCGCCAGCTGCACCTCCTCATCCGAATACAGCCGTTCGACGGTCTTGTACGACACATCGATGCCGGAGAGCATCGAATACATGACAAGCATGTTGGCGAACATGCGGTTGCTCTCGCCAACGAGCTGCTTTATGAGCAGCAGCTTCACCCTCTGTTCGAGTGTCAGCGAGTATGGATGTCCCGGTCCCTGCACAATGTGAATTGCAGACACCGCATGGTGTATGAGCGGATCAAGCTCGTTCATCGCCGTCCTGATCCTCAACGCAAACTGCTGCTCGTATGTGCGCCAGTCCCTCTTGCCCGGCGGATGCTCGAGCACATATTTCTTGCCAAGGTAGTCGTCTATCTCACGCAGTTTGCGCTGTATGTCATCACTCGAAATTCTCGTCATTTGATTACAGCATAACCGGCACGGATATAAACATGTCTATAGACATCTTTATTACTTACCGCTGCATTTACCGTCTGTGAGCAGGAAGATATTTGTTCTCAACAACAAGATGACAATTACAGATGACGAGATAGAAGGGATTCTGGAGAGAACAGTCACGCCTCAAGGCACATCCGCCAAAGCAGATGTGCCGAGGCGGTACATGGGCAGGAGAGTCTACGTGATAATTACAAAGTCGGAAGGAGAGAAAAGGGACGAACAATAGTGTCCCACAGCCCGTCTCGATGATCGGCCATTTCGGCGGAAACCTCGACTCTCGCCACTTGGCCAGGGAAGTATGCAGAAAGTAAACCCGGTGAATCGTGCCTGAACTTCTGTCAGGCGGACGTGGAGTGATTCGGCTCAAACGGTGCGCTTACTTCATAGTGGGCCGCTACAGTATATCCGCTGCAAGGGATGGTGAGCTCTCATGACTTGTCGTCCGGCTTCCAGTCTCAATCGAAATGAAACAATATGGTCGTTTATTAAGAAAGATTACTGATAAACATCCATGAAGCGCGTGACCGCTGCAGGTTCCCAGTAAATGGTCGAAGCCACACTCGACTAGCATGAGTTCCCTCAAATAAGCTTCGCTAGCTTCAGATTGTTTAGCATGCGAAAATAAATCGTTACGAATAAATACTATCTTTCAGTTTCTGCAACAACACCGCTTTCGTCGAGTGGTGATGAGTTAGGCTAAGGAGGCCGATATAGTTGGGTAACGAAATCGACTGCTCGAAGGCAAAATGGAATGAAGGAACTAGTAGGCACACCCGATTGAAAGGGATATCCTCATTGGTAGTTTGTTGGCTGTTTGTGGTGGGAGGTGTTTCTGTTGCATTTCTTGCGATTCCGGGTACAGTCACTTTGGCCAAGGCCGCCTCAGCTCCACCGGTACCATATTTGTTCCAGGATGGATGGCTTACTCCTAGCAATGAATCGATATATCCGACTATGGATAATACCACTTTTGCACTCTCTGGAAAGTCCTCCCTCTCTTATGAGAGCGCCAGTCAGGCATACAGCTCTACAAATAGTAAGTACGATTTGGCGAACGTAGTCGGCATCAATCTCAGCACAAATTACCCAGTTGTTTCACATTATGGTTTTATCAATCAAGACAACAATGAGTTTCAAGTTCAAATCTACTGGAGTGCACCAGCCGACTCTCAACTGGCTACAAATGGGCCGATCAACGGAGTTACATTTCAAAAACTGACTGGTCAAATGCAGGCTGACAACAGTAATTGGGGGGTAAGCCCGCTTTACAACTATGACAACGGCATCAACATGACGAACGTATCTCAGCCTTCGGGCCAATCGACCACGGGCAGTGAAGTCTACACTCAACTGGGATTGGCAGGTGCTGCATATGCCGCGAGTTTTATCCCTGTATACGGCTTCATTATTGGCGGGGCACTTATGATGGTCAGCGACTATTACACCATCGATGGAATGTTGCAAACCAGCAGTCATCCCGCATATGCAGGTGGTCCGGGAAACAGTGCAGCAGGAGGATGGCAACAGCTAGAAAACTATTCCGGCACATCAATCAGCGGTTCTTCAAATTATGCCTATGAAGATGAGTTCATGGGAACTACCGGCACTCAACTGCAGGTCAACGGATTCACCGTTGGCTCCACGCAAATGAATTCAATTGAAAGCTCGATCAACACTCTCTACCTGAACGCAACAAACCAGTTTGCCGGCTGGAATTCACAATTTGGCCAATATACTGCAAACGCAGCCTCTGTCAGCTATGGCATACAAATAGTCCCGTCTGTTTCCATTGGGGGCTGGGTGGATTATGGAGCAGGACCAATCGGGGGAGCAAATGTAACGCTCAGTCAATATTATAATGGGGCATACAACAACTTCGTGGTTCATACGGACTCCAATGGTTACTGGCATTTCTTTGCGAGGCCCGGTGCCACATACACCCTCGATGCTTCATATACAAACCCCCTTGGTACCTCCTCTATTGGCAACTACGACATTGGGAGTCTTCCGGCTGCGGGCTCAAATTACACGATTAATTCTGGCGATCCGTTAGTGCTGCCATCCGGCAAAGTCACCGGCGAGGTTTACGACGCTAGCAACAATTACCCAATTTCCGGTGCGCAACTCTCTCTAGGTGACAGCGCAGGAGCCATATCAACTAGCACAAACGGCCAAGGATACTATACATTTTACTTTCCCGTCTCCAACACTTACACCATCGAGGTAAGTGCTTCAAATTTCAATGGTCAGGAACAGAGCTTTAACTTCGCAACCGGCAGCTCATACACCCAGAATTTCGGTTTGACTCCTGTGTCTTCAGGAGGAGGGGGCGGAGGCAGTGGCTGCGTACTCTACGGCACTCTGGTCTACCTTGCCGACGGTATGAAGGTACCTGTGCAATATCTATCCGTTGGAGAAAAGCTACTCTCCTATGATATACTGCAAACCAGTCTTTCGACAATTAGCCTCACAACCGGAACAATTCAGTCCATAACGATAACGAACGTGACGCAGATAGTCAATATCAACAATGGACTGCTATTTGTGTCTGGCATGACACACCAGCCGCTGTACGCAATAACCCAGAGCGGAGTTGCCATGCCTGTGATGCTCGGTAACCTCACAACGGGCATGAAACTCTACGACGCGATCAACAACAGCTACATTCCAATTGCAAACCTGACAGTGCTAATCGGGCACTTCACTGTTTATGATATAGTTACTTCATCAGCATTCGCAACATCGAACCCGCAGGCAAACAACTACCTCACCGGAGTAGGCGTTCCAATGATACTGAAGAAACCATAGGGAATGTCAATGAGTGGGCAGGAATTTCCATACATGGAGTTGTAAGGAAGGACGGTAATCGAACAGTCAGCGAGCCGGAGAACACATCATGAGTGAAGATGGATCAAATGAATAAGGGACACACAGCTTATGATTTTTTGTCGACATACTCAGAAAGACTTGGGAGGATTGGAAATGCACTTGACGGAGGAGATGAGAAGTGAAGAACATCACCAAGTTGTCGCAGGTTGATGGAATGGAACACAACCTGGCTCATTTCAGAGCCGAAATACGTCCATCTGCAGTGGGGATTGACGGATATATTTGCATGCGGCATCTGAACTGCCTGATGAAAATCTTCGAACCGCTCCACAACAGGCGGATCCCAGCCTGCGGCATTTCCATAATCCCGGCAGTCGGGCAGTCTGTGAAAATGCGCAAGTCCCCCCTCCCTCCGTGCCGCATGCAGGAGGGCGAAATTCACTGGAGATATCAATGGCAATTGAAATATCAACAAGCGCCAGATCAAGACCTTGTTCCAGAAGGTGAATGAGCATGTCGGAACGGCACAGTAAACCTTCTCCTGGTAAGAGCGCACGCTCGACAGTTACGAAGGTCGTTGCGGTTGTAGTTGTTGCCCTGCTGGGCACGTTTGCCATAATAGGCATAGTATTTCATAAGTCAAGACCCGTCGGACCCCCTCCCCATGTAATCGTTCAAGACAACTCGGCTTCAGAATCGGTCGTTTGGACAACGGACAATCAGCTGTTCCAGACGATGAATGTAACCAGCTTCTTCCAGATTGAAGGAGACAATGGAACCAACTCCTCGTTCACCCTCGGGGTCGCGCCATCTGCAGGCTCAGGCCCCAACGGCGCCGAATATTACGAATCGATTGACGTCCACGGCCTTATTTCAAAGTCCTTCCATCCCACGCTGATAGCCATCGGCGTTAACAACAGGGGAGTCAATACGGCAGAATTCTCTAATGTCGGGTATGCCGCGACATACGACCCTGTGCCCTTATTCGGATGGTACAGGGTCAACACCACGAGCAACTGGCATTTCTGGAATACGACATTCCCCCTCTTCCTGACGAATACTCTCTCACTCGGCACAACCGCCACTCTTCAGAATGTGAGCAAGGGCAGTGCATCCTCCTCATATTTCTTCTCGTTCCCGATGATGTTCGAGATCAACGTGAATGCAACCTACTATTCTGTTTCCACTCTGCATTATTACGCACTACTTGAAGGCGTTGGAGGCAATGTCAGTGCCCAGTTCACAGTCACCATTACCGATCACTATACAAATTGGTATTGAGAAATGCAGGAAACCGTTCCTGAACGGGCCCGACTCTCGCCTGCAGTTACAAACACTTCTTGAATAGCAATAGTTTCTGCTGATATTTTCGGAACCAGATCATCGAGTTGAGTTCGGAGACTGAAGGAAAAAGGCTCACGAAGAATACAATTGTATGGGAAGAAGTGTTTCTGACGGAGTGTGTTTCCTCGCCTCCTGCCACGTGACCATGGATGTATGGAGAAAGTGAACCATATGAATTGTGCCTGGACTCCTGTTAAGCGGGCGTGGAAAGATTTTGCTTAGAAGGTGCGAATCGGTCTTACAATCAGCTACTCTGATGCCCTTCGGGAGTTTGTTCGAGCTAACACTTACAGCATAAAAACATTTAAATGTTACGTTTTTATATGCGTATATGATGCCAGTGACCAAACCAGTAACAGTCAATCTTCCTGAAGAACTCGACAGAGAGTTCAGGAAATATGCCGCCAAAAAATATGGAATGCGTAAAGGATACCTTGGGAAGGCATTTTCAGAGGCTATCGACGACTGGGTCAGGAAAATAGAATCGGACGATGTGAGCAGATCTCTTGAACTGCTCAGAAAAGGAATAATAATGAAGAAATGGACCTTCAACAGGGGTGAGTTGTACGAAAGGTGAGGTGTTCTTCGATACTAACATCCTGTGCTATGCATATGACCTGGGCGAGCCTGCAAAGAGAAAGGTTTGCAGGGATCTTGTGGAGAAAGCTTTCTCGGGCAGTATAAGGGCCGTAGTGTCCAATCAAGTCCTGGTTGAACTTCACAATGATTTCACAAGGAAGCTGGGTGTGCCGGCAGCAGAAGCAGCCGTAATTGTCAGATCAATCAGCATATCTGAAAACTGGAGCAAGGTAAACTATACCCATAATACAGTGAACAACGCCCTGCGGAGCAGCCTCCTCAACTATGCACCTTTCTCGGATGCCCTCATTGCTGAGACGATGAGGGAGCACGGTATAAGCGAGATAATCACTGAAGACGAAAAACATTTCAAACGATTCAGTGACATAGTAGTCAGGCAACCCTTTGCATGATGGAGGAATGGCATTGTGCATAATCAGGGTAAGGGTTGAGGCTTGGGTGGACACAAGGACAGAGGAAACGGACTATCTCCCCCAAAATGGAAAGGGAGTCGATCGAATGGCAAAAAACATTGCTTCAGCTAGCATATGCGGAATGGCGGCAGAATCGCTTGTGCAGTGACAAACTCCTCCGTCAGGAACAGGAAGACGGACTTTCCGTTGTTTGATTCACCGAGTATATGCAGAAAAGAGGGACCCCTGTCGGATACGAAGCCCTGCCTTTTTCTCATCTCCCTCATATATTCGTTCGCGAAGGGGGCGGGCGGCAAGTATAGCAATGCCTCGTATATGCTGCATCTCGCATGGAATCCGTCTCCCGTAATGCCCATATCCACTTTATTGATGTACTCGTCAACAGATGCGATTGCATCGTTGACCATCCACGGATCTTCAGGATTGGAGGTCCAGTTCTCGACCGCTCCGTCAACATTCAGCAGCACGCTGCCTCTCTCCGCATCGACTGACAGTATTGGCACACGCACTATCCTTCTTATGAAATCCGGTACAGACAGGCGGAGAACCGACTCGCTGTAGGGGGTAAATCGGGCTCAGCATTCGCACAATCCTTTTCCGCACAGGCCCCCAAAGGCAGTGAAATTGATATTTCCATGTTGTCATCGGATGCATTTCAAGCACACTTGCCGAGATGTGATAAATGCACTCGTAGGTTCTGCCTTGGAGCCGCAAAGTGTTATATCGGAATACTGTGTCATGTGAAATGAGATTTGGTTAAATGGACAGCGGTTCAGGCGGCAAAGTGGTGGATGACCGTTCATTCTCGGACAGATTGCGCTCCAGCCTCAGGGAGCTGAGGGGCAAGAAGGAGGGCATAATCATCTCCATGATAGCGGCCGGGGCTATCAGCTCAGTTGTGCTTTTTCTGCTCCCTGTCTCAATACTTGCATACCTTATCATCGCATTTGTCGGTTTCCTTCTGCCGTATTACATGGGCCTCAAGCGGACACTCCACATACTGATATACGGAGTTGTGCTGATGCTCGTCCTTTCTTTCGTGTTTGCGGGCGCCTACACACACTATGTCTATCTTTCGCCATCGTCCGTAATTCAGGACAGCACACACAACAGCACTACAGGCAACTTCTTCAAAAGCGGCTCAGTGACACCGGTTCAGGGGTCTTCCTCCACTGTTTTCACGTTCACGGCAGCATTCAATCATCCCGCAAATATCACAACGGCCGTACCTATCTTCGTCACACTTGTCAAGCTTTTCGGATCCGGAGGCGTCCAGCTTAATACAACGATGGTGCCGGTGTCGAACGTGACACTTTCGAACAGCAGGGTGCTCACAACCTACAGCTACAGCACCACACTCCCTTCAGGTCAGATTTACCTGATGCAGTTCAAGTCGAACAGTTCGGGCACATGGGTTCTGAGCACTGTGACACTCACGCCGCGGACTATCGGCCAGTCCAGTACTTTCATAACGCTGATCGAGCCGAGCATACTGGTGGTTTTCCTGTCCGTCTCCACACTTTTCTTCGGACTGGCGCTTGTGGTGCTGCTCATAAGGCAGACCAGAACAAGACGAGAGCAGATTGCAAAGGCAAGAGAACAGCAGATTAAGGAACGGGTAGCCGAGAAAACAGAGAAACGGCAGAGGACACTGCCCCAGAGCCAGGGAACTGGCGGGACGACAAAGAAGGAAAAATTTGTTTGCACATCGTGCGGAACCGAGGTCAGCCGGGATGACTCTGTCTGCCCGAAGTGCGGCGAGAAGTTCGAGTAAGAATAAATACGAGTGCTCACTCTATTTCCCCAGAGCGGAACAAGACGTTTCTGAACTTAGCTTGGAGTGGATGGGATGGCAACAATAGCTGAAGAGTTGGCCAGGAAGCAGAAGGAAATTTCGGTTTCTGAGTTCTTTGAGAGGAACAGGCAGATACTCGGTTTTGATTCGACGGTCAAAGCGCTGATTGTCGCAATAAAGGAGGCGGTGGACAACTCGCTCGACGCCTGCGAGGAGGCATCGGTATTGCCGGAGATTTCGGTAACAGTTTCCAAGACTGACCAGACGGAATATCGAGTCAGCGTGAGAGACAACGGCCCGGGCATTGTGAGGGCACAGATGCCCAATGTGTTCGGAAGGCTCCTCTACGGCTCACGTTTTCACGCAATAAGACAATCGAGAGGACAGCAGGGTATAGGAATATCTGCAGTCGTGATGTATTCACAGATTACGACCGGCAAGGCAACGCACATAAGGTCAAAGATAGCCGAGTCGGATGTATCAAACGACATAGATCTGACAATAGACACGAAAAAGAACAGACCGGTGGTTGTCAGGGAGGACCATCTGATTTGGGAGGAAAATGGCTCGAGGGTCGAGCACGGCACACTTGTTGAGTTCAGTCTCGCGGCGAGGTATGTTACCGGCAGGCAATCCGTGATGGAGTACCTGAGGAGCACCGCCGTTGTCAATCCGCATGCAACTGTCCTCTATACGGATCCTGACGGAAAGATGTATGCCTTTGGGAGGGCCACCCAGACCATGCCGCCGAAAGCGATCGAGGTCAAGCCCCACCCGTACGGACTGGAGATTGGTACACTGATCAACATGCTTGCCTACACCGAGGAAAAGCGTGTTTCGGCTTTCCTCAGAAATGAATTCTCAAGGATAAGCGACAGGGTGGCCAGGGAGATTTGTGAGAAGGCAATGGTTTCACCAGACAGGAGACCGAAGGACATAAGTCTGGAGCAGGCGAAAGCAATACTGGGTGCAGTCAACCAGACCAAGATCATGGCACCTCAGACCGACTGTCTGAGCCCCATCGGTGAGTCGCTGATAAAAAGGGGACTGAAGAATGTTCTCGGTACGCTTCGTCCGGAGTTCTATGCCCAGCCGTCAACCAGGCCTCCCGCAGTCTTCGGCGGCAACCCGTATCAGGTGGAGGCAGGCATAGTGTATGGCGGGGAGTTGCCTCCGGACCAGCCCGTCGCAATCATGCGCTATGCAAACCGGGTGCCACTGCTCTACCAGCAGGGAGCCTGCGCAATCACCCAGGTGGTGAGCGGCATTGACTGGCGCCGCTATGGTCTTGAGCAGCGGGGCGGGACAGGCCGTATTTCGCCAGT
>JAJYOM010000047.1 GCA_021796175.1 Thermoplasmata archaeon | reverse complement strand
TAAGAGGGTGCATTTGCCCAGCTCGAAGACACCGGCGGTATCGAAGCCGCTGACAGCTGCTTCAAGCACGAAGCTTTCCTACACCGGACAGTACGTGAACTTCTTCACTCTCGCCTCACAGGGTACATCCGGGATTACCAATGTTACATGGAACTTCGGTGACGGTCAGACTGGAACGGGACTCAATGTGTCTCACAAGTACACCTATCCCGGGTTCTATCTTGTCGAACTTTCCTGGGTGAGCGGTGGAAAGACCTCAAACAACCTGGCCAGCCTTTACCCGGTTGAGGTCCTGAGATCCACTTCGGGTGTTTCGACAACAACGCTCTCGGAGCAGACGTCGCCGGTTATTCTCTTCAACAAGACTGTCAACACGAGGGCTCCTCTATTCAACACGACAGAGACTGCAAGCGCACAGGGCAACTACCTGCAGTCGCCAACGGCGGCAAACTGGACAGTCAAGGGATTAGTTTGGAGCGTTCAGTCCAGCACGGGCACAGGAGCATACTTCAACTTCACCGTTACTGCTCCGGGGATATACCCGCTGACACTGAACATCACGACATCCAACGCCACTGCTTCCATAATAAACACTGCCGTGCAGACTGTGGTGTTCGAACCGGCTAACGCCACCACGGGCATACTCCTCGGACCGGGCTCAGTGGTCAACCCGTCCGTCATAACGGATGCAGAGGTCGTGCCCGGCGGCCCGTTCTCCCTCGACCCCCAGATTGACTGGGAAACTGTCGGTCTGGAAGTGCTGAGGAATGTTTACGAAACGCTCGTTTCATTCAACGGGAGCAGCACGACTTCATTTCTGCCCGTCCTCGCAGCTCAGATACCCACTGTTGCAAACGGCGGAGTTTCCGCCAACAGCCTGAACTGGACTTTCACCGTAAGGTCCAACGCGACATTCGCCGACGGGAACAAGGTCACGGCATTCGACGTTTACTTCTCCATGGTCAGGGAATTGCTGTTCTCCACCGGTTCCCCCGGGACCGGAGGGTACACACTTGCCCAGGCGCTGCTGCCCGGTTATGCAACATTTAAACCGAACTTCAACGACTATGCCAACATAACAAGCGCCTTGAGCTACAGCAACTCGAGCAACACTGTTACATTCCACCTGTTCAAGCCAGTCCCCTACTTCCTGGCTCTTCTTGCAGACACACCGTCATCTGTGATGGAGTATTCGTGGGCCGCCGCACACGGAGCGGGACTTGCATTCACCCCAAGCGGCTTTTCAAGCTACATGAAACAGGCACTTGCGCAGAACTACAACACCTATATCCAGTGGAACAGCATGGGATCCGGTCCCTTCACAGTCTCGTCGGTCCAGCTCGGTGAGAGCATAACTCTCACTCCCAACCAGTATTACCATCCGCCAGCCTACGGCTTCCCCAAGTCCAACTATACGGTTGTCATCGACTATGTGAAGGAGGCATCGACAGCCGTCCTCATGCTCAAGAACGGACAGGCAGACATAATCAGCAATCTTCCGACTTCGTCCCTGCCAAGTGTCATACAGGCTGAGACGACGGGTCAGGCAAGCATTTACACGTTCTCGACCATGACGACCTACTTCTACCCATTCAACTTCAACATCAACACGACAATGCTCAAGAGCATTGGCTCCCAGTACACTGTTCCGGCCAACTACTTCGCAAATCTCGATGTCAGGAAGGCATTCACGGACGCCTTCAACTACTCGAAGTTCCTGAGCGACATTCTCGGCAATTCCAAGTTCGGCATCAACCTGGGGCAGGGATATGTGGGACTTCTGCCGCCTGGCATGCTGGGATACCTTCCATTCTCGCAATGGGCAAATGCACCCTCTTACGACCTGACCACAGCAAAGAACCTGCTTATGGCATCCGGCCAGTACAATACAACGATTAACATACCCATCTTCGTGAGTTCAGGTGATGTGACCAACTTCGCCGCTGTTTCCATGTGGGCTCAGGCACTGCAGTCCATAGACTCGCACATAACGGTGGCACCCTACTACATCACATTCTCCCAGATGATAGGCTACATAGTGGCAGGTCAGAATCCGATGCCAATCTACAGCCTTGGATGGGGCACATCCATTCCTGACCCTATCAACATGATACCTCCGATGTACAACCCCGGCGGTTTCTATCTTGACGGCGACGGAGTTTCGAGCGCCGCTGCGGTATCAAGCATGGGACACCCGAGACAGGCAGCCAACTTTTCGGAAATACTCAACCTCTCCAACCAGGCACAGGTCGAAACCAACACCACGCTCAGGGCTCACCTCTACCAGGAAGCGAACCAGATAGCTGTAAACCTGACACTCTACCTCTACACATACATACCCAACGGCATGTGGATTTACCAGTCATGGCTCAAGGGCGTCAACTACCAGGAGAACCCGGTGGTAGGCGGAGAAGTGGACACCCTGTTCTGCTATCTGTCGAAATAGTTTGCCTGCTGAAGCAAACCACTTACACAAACCTGTTCCCTTTGTCTTTTATCGGCCGCTGCGCGGCGGAGACACTCCGTTCTGCATCTTGAACTCCTCATCGAAAAGCACGCAGTTCACCAGCCTGTCTCCTACCTGGCTAAGGCGTGGAGTCCAGGGCGCATGAAGTGTGCAGGAGACAATGTTTTCTTTTACCTCTGACCTTTCGATTCTGAAAGAGTCCCTTCCTGTAATCATCCTGTTCACCGAAACGGCTGTTTCCGCATCCGGCGCAGTCAGCCTGAAGCTCAGTTCGTCTGCAGTCTCACCCTGCAGGTTTTCCAGTCCCAGCATGAGGTATGCCTCCCTGATGACAAGTTTCATCACTTCGGAGGATTTCCATCCGCAGTACTTTGTGGCCACAGGGCATCGGGGATGGAAGGCGCATCCTCCCGGAAGGTTTACGGAATTCACATCGGCCTCCCTGCTCTCCCTCTGGGTCATCTCATACCCCGATTTGGGGACGGGGATGGAGGAGATCAGCAGCTTTGTGTACGGATGCAGCGGCCCGGAGAAGATACTTTCTGTGGGGCCAATTTCCATGACGTTCCCGAGATAGAGGACAAGCATCCTGTCAGATACATGTTTGGCGACCACAAGGTTGTGCGTTATGAACATGTAGGTGAGGCTGTGAATCTCCTTGATGTCGAGTATCAGATTCAGTATCTGTGCCTGTATGGAAACATCCAGCGACGAGGTCGGCTCATCGAATATGATCAGTTCCGGCTCATTGATCAGAGTTCTTGCAATTGCAACCCTCTGCCTCTGCCCGCCGCTGAGCTGGTCCGGATAGAAGCCAAGGTGGTCTTCAGTCAGCCCCACCTGCCTTATCAGCTCCTTCGATCGCTCCTCGGATTCCTGCCTCCCCCCTTTGCCGTGGCCGAGGTACGGCTCCGCAATGATGTCCTTGACAAGCTTCTTGGAGTCGAGTGCTGAGTAGGGATCCTGAAAGACTATGGAGGATCGCTTCCAGAGCTCCCGCAGCTCGCTCCTTTTCATCTTCCTCTCCGAGTTGTTGAGTATATCATGCCTGCTGAAATGGTAGGCGATGCTCCCCTTCCAGTGCCTCAGGAGACCGAGCACTGTCATGGCCAGCGTTGACTTGCCTGAGCCGCTCTCGCCGACGACCGCCAGTGTCTCACCCTTGAGGATATTCAGGCTCACACCGTTGAGTGCATTAAGATAGATCTTTGACCTGGAAAGGGAGGAGCCCCTGAGGTCATATCTGACGGAAATCTCATCGAGCGACACGAGTTCATCTGTCACCATCGTCTTCGCCCTCCAGATAAAGCCAGCATTCCACACGTCTTTCCCTGAAATCGGTGGCCCTCGGCAGCTTTTCACTGCAGATGCCCATTACCTTGTCACATCTGGGATGGAAAGCGCAGCCTGTGGGGAGCCTCCTCAGGTCAGGAACCTGCCCCGGTATGTTGTAGAGCTTCTTCACCCTCTCATCGTACTGGGGAACACTTCTGAGCAGGCCCGAGGTATACGGATGAAGCGGGTCGTTGAAGAAGCGGCCTGCAGGCCCCACCTCCACCACCCTCCCGGCGTACATGACAGCTATCCTGTCCGCCATGGCAGCCATCACTCCGAGGTCGTGCGTTATGAAAATTATCGTTGTGCCGAGCTTCCTGTTTATGGATTTGAGCAGGTAGAGCACCTGGTACTGGGTGGTTACATCCAGCGCAGTCGTCGGCTCATCTGCAATAAGAATCTCAGGATCGTTTGCCACGGCGAGTGCGACCATGACGCGCTGCTTCATGCCGCCGCTCAGCTCATGCGGGTATGAAGTGAGCACATTCTCGGCATTGGGCATGCCGACAAACTCAAGCAGCTCCAGGGAGAAGAGCATTGCCTCCCGGACTACAGGATCGTGTATGCGGTTTATGGGCAGCCTCTTCCTGTTGTTTGGCCTGAAGAATCTTCCTGTCCTGGAGGACAATCTGCTCTTCAGCCTAACCCTTTCGGAGGAAGAGAGGCGTTTTGTGAAGTCAATGGCCCTCCTGATCTTAATCTTCTTCTCCGACTCGCTTATGCTCATGTTGTGGATAAAGAAGACCTCCCTGTGGAAACCGGCCTCACCGAATCTGCCGCTGAGCCATGTGAGTATGTCTGCAGTGCTCTTGTCCTGCAACACACTTGTAAACTCTGACTGACTGTCAATTATGATATTCTTTTCGAGACACTTGCCGATCATGAATGCTTCATTGTTGTACATGATTGATTCGAGCAGCTGGGAATCCACCTGGTAGAGCGGATCGAGGGAAGCCATCGGATCCTGGAAGATCATCGAAATCCTCTTCCTGCTCCTGCCCATGATCTTCTCGACGCGCCTGGCCGCAAATGGCTTTATTCTGAGCTTCTGCTTCCCCTTCCTTCCGGCCACCCTGTACTTGCTAGAGTAGACGGTCGCGAGGTCCTTGCCTCCGAAGTCTATTGAACCGGAAATAATTCCCCCCGTGCCGGGAGGCAGAAGATCCATTACCGTGAGTGCAGTGACGCTCTTGCCGGAGCCGCTCTCGCCCACCACGCCGAGAATCTCACCGCGCACGACATCCAGGTTAAGGCCGCGCACAGCGTGAGCCCTTCCCCTGGCAGTGAAGAAATCGACTTCCAGATCCCTTATGCTGAGGACATTGCCCCGTTCCACGGCCTTTCCTGCTGCCACGCTCATATCCTGTACCTCGGGTTAAGTGCGTCTCTGAGACCGTCTCCCAGCATGTTCATGCCCAGCGCGAAAATCATCAGCGCCAATCCAGGATAGATAATAGTCCATGGGGCAGTCAGGGAAAAGGGGAAGCCGTAACTTATCAGAGAGCCCAGTTCGGGAAGGTAGGGAGTTTCGGCGGCGAAACCAATGAAGTAAAGGCCTGCAATAAGCAAAACGACGTTCGCGAGGTCTACCGACATCTGTATGAGGACCGGAGTGAGTGTATTCGGGAGTATGTGCTTGAAGATCGTTTTGACGCTTCCGTTGCCTGAAACAAGGGAGAATTTCACATACAGCTCGTTCTTGATGGCCAGCGTCTGGCTTCTTGCCAGCCGGGCGTAAATCGGCCACCATATAACAATCAGTGCGAGCAGCACGTCCCCGAATGCACGGCCAAGAGTGAAACCAATGGCCATTGCCAGCACCAGAAACGGGAGGCTGAAGAAGATGTCTGTAACGCGCATTACTATCTGGTCGATGAACTTCCCGCGGAAGCCGGCATAAATGCCTAACAGTGAGCCTATTGACGCGCCGGCACCCACTACAAGGAGCGAGGAAAAGACATCCACTCTGATCGCCTTTATGATTGCGGTAAGGACATCGATGCCGGGGTAGGTTGTGCCAAGAAGGTGGGCAGATGAGGGTGGAGAAGGATACGGATTGGAGAAGTTTGTAATCATCACCCCAGGCTGGCTGATGCCTATCACCCAGGGCGCGAATTGGAGGAGCAGAGCAATGAAGAGGTAGGCAAGCATTATGAAAAGACCTGCGGCACCTGTTGGCTTTTTGAGAAGAAGCACAAGGGTCAGCCTGGAGCTTCTCAGCCTGGCGCTGGAACGCAGTCTCTTTACGGTTGCTGTAGCCATTTTGCACCTCAGTATTTGATCCTCGGGTCAATGAACAGATAGATGATATCGACGACAAGATTCGAAGTGATCAGTATTATGCCGAACATCAGGTTGGCACCCATGATTCCGGCTATGTTGTCCGCGAGGAATGCCTGCACAATCCACTGGCCGATACCGGGATAGTCGAATACATATTCCACAAGCACTACTCCCGCCAGAAGGTTCGCAAACAGAATGCCCAGAACTGTTGCCGTCGGTATCATTGCGTTTCTTCTTGCATGGTACCTTATTACTTTCCTTTCCGGGATGCCCTTCATGCGCACTGTCTTTATGTAGTCCTGGTGCAGGCTGTCGATAGTGGATGATCTTGTCATCCGAATGATTATCGCCAGAGAGGCGAGTGCGATTGTCAGAGCAGGGAGGATCAGATGAAGGAAGTTACTCGCAGCAACAGCGAAGTCGCCGTGTATCAGTGCGTCGATGAACAGGAAATGAGTGGGATAGGAAATGCCCTCCCTGTACCATGACAGGTTGGTAACAAGCGTGTGCGAGACATTTCCGTCGAGTGGGAGAAGGTTGAGCGACGGGCTGACTGTGCCGCTTGCAAATGTTTCCTGAAGCAGAAGCCCCAGCCAGAATGCAGGAAGGGCGATCCCCATGAATGAAAGCACCCTTATTGCGTTGTCGGCAACCCCATCCTGCCTGGAAGCAGAAAACACGCCCAGCTTGATGCCCGCTATGATTATTATGGCGATGGCAAGCACTGAAAGCTCTATCGTATTGGGGAGGAAATACGATATTGCGGTGGTGACAGGACCGTTGAAAACAGGCGTGTTTGTGTAGCCCCACTGCCCTGTCAACAGGCCCTGGACGTAGTAGAAGTACTGTATGTAGAGCGGTTCGTTGAGGTGGAATCGCTTCTCAAGGATCTTGATCTGTTCGTAAGTGGGAATTGGACTCCTGGGATTGATGTATGTGCTGACCGCGAATGTCGGACCACCTGCATGTGAGAGAATGAAAGTGATGACCGTAAGGCCGATGAGTGTTATGGCCCCCAGGAGTATTCTTTTGAGGACCAGGTTGAGGATACCAGCCATCCGGAATGGTAAAAGTGTATCGTATAATAACCCTTTTCAAGTCGTCGAAAATGTCCCGACTGTTGGCAAGAAATTAAATTGCGGCAGCTGAGGACCGCTCGTTTCTTATTCCCAATGCACGATTAGCCCGCAATGTTGGATGTGAGGGAGTCTGCCCGTTTTCTCAGAAAGTGCCAGGTGCTAGAGGGAGAGATAGCAGGAACAGAATGCCCATGGGAGCTGAATGCAGGCATGCCTCCCCGCGAAGACTTCCACGACACTATGGAAGCGCTGTATGTCTGGAACCTGCGTGAGAACTTCAGCGAAAACAGGGACTACATTGAAAGGGCAATCAGGTACATGAAGTCGAGAATGAATTTCCTGAAAGAGGAAGGGGAGCCTGTGAAGTCCTATGACTGCGCATGCCTCCTGCTCGGCGTCCATAAGTATCTCAACAACTCTGATGATGAAGAAGCAGGCTCAATGGAAGCATATTCAATCGATTACCTTAAGCACTACTTCGGAAGCGGGCCTTCGCACAATGCACGTGACTACTCGAATCCATACCTGAAGGCCGCGATACTTGGCTATGTGCTTCAGGACATGGGTGAGAGGACAGCATTTTTGGAGGAATGGCTGGAAAAGGACACAGGTCTAATCAATCCGGAAAGGGAGCCTCCTCACAAAGGCCCGGGTTACCAGTATCCGCATGATTTTGTTTCGACATTCGGATCCAAGCTCTGGGCACTCAGCGTCCTGAGCAGCAGCTTCGACTTTTCGAAAACGGTAGGGGAATTGCCTTCCGGATTTATCACAAGGCAGCATGACGAAGTGTCGTTCAACTCGACAGTGCTCTTCGGGCTGGCAGGCGCAATGCGCAGGACGGAGGGGGAAGTAAGGCTGGCATTCGAGAATGCCTCAGTCCCTCTGCTGAGGGAGCTTGCATCGAGGGTCGACGGTGGCGGATGGAAGAGAGGTAAATACTTCCCTATCAGGGAAAGCTGGCCTACATTCTTCGTCACCCTGGCCGACATACTGATGAAGCACCCGACGCCGTTCTACAAATGAGTCGGGAGTCGAGTGTGCTGACACAGTGCTGTGCCGTTCCGTCAACTGTTTAATATGAAGATGATTTAGGGAGTTTCGTGGCCCTTTCCCATATAGGCATTGACATAGGCGGCACCTTCACAGATATAGTGGCCTACGATGAAGAGCGAGGAGAATTCACATACCTCAAGCTCTCAAGCTCAGTCAACCCTGAGGAAAGCGTCATCAGCGGTCTGGAGCAGATAAGGTCTGCAGGCAGGGAGCCCGACGTGCTCTTCCACTCCACAACGGTGGCGACCAATGCACTTCTGGAAAGGAAAGGCTGGCCAAAGGTTGGTCTGATAATGACCAGCGGGTTCAGGGATGTGCTGGAGATAGGAAGGCAGAACAGGCCAGAGCTGTACAACCTCCGGACCGAGAGACCGAAGCCGATAGTTCCCAGGTATCTCAGGTATACCATTGACGAGAAGTGCACTCGCGGAAGGATAGAGAAGGGTGTGGATGAGGCGGAGATAGCTGTCATCGCTCAACAGATGAAGACCGAGGGAGTGGAAATTGCATGCATCTCGCTGATGAATTCCTATTCAAATCCGTCCAACGAGCATGCCGCACGCAGGCTGCTTCGTAAGCATATCGATGTGCCGGTAATTTGCTCTTCAGACATAGATCCGCTGCCAAAGGAGTTTGAGAGGACAAGCACTTCCGCTGTCAACGCCCTCCTCTACCCCATCGTGTCCACATATTTGAGCAGGCTGCGCGGTCTAATAGGCAGCAGATTCGGCGCCATACCGATATACATCATGCAGTCCGATGGCGGGGCAACCACAATCAACGGCGCCATCGAGAAGCCTATCTCCATCATCGAGTCCGGCCCGGCGAGCGGTGTTGTGTCAGCACTCTATCTTGGCAACCTGCTTGGAAAGAGGAATCTGCTCACGTTCGACATGGGGGGAACAACCGCGAAGGCCGGCATCATCCAGAATGGTGCGGTCGAGTATTCGCACGAATTTGAGGCTGCCGGCAAAACTCACAGCGGAAGGGCAGTCAGGGGGAGCGGATACCCTGTCAGGTTCCCGTTCATTGACCTTGCTGAAACGAGTTCGGGGGGCGGTTCGATTGCATGGATAGACGCGGGAAACGCACTGCGTGTAGGACCCGTCAGCGCAGGCTCACAACCGGGGCCGGCATGCTACGGCAGGGGTGGAACTGAGCCGACGATCACCGATGCAAACCTTGTCACAGGAAGGTTGGAAGAGACAAGTCTTCTTTCAGGCAGAATGAGGATAAGCAGAAGCATGGCTGAGGAGGCAATACGAAGGAATATCGCCGATCGGCTCTCAATTGGCACGGTGGAGGGGGGCATGGGGATCATCGCCA
The DNA here is from genome assembly GCA_021796175.1 of Thermoplasmata archaeon. Taxonomy (GTDB): domain Archaea; phylum Thermoplasmatota; class Thermoplasmata; order Sysuiplasmatales; family Sysuiplasmataceae; genus JAJZXY01. The sequence goes on along the minus strand of JAJYOM010000047.1, from coordinate 1,147 downwards.
TCGCAGCCAACCAGATGGCAAAAGTGATGCGCATCGTCAGCGTTGAGAGAGGCTACGATCCCAGAAGGTTCGAGCTGGTTGCCTTTGGCGGGGCGGGACCGCTTCATGCTGTCGATGTTGCCCAGTCGCTGGGTATCGGTTCAATAATAGTTCCGTCGTCACCGGGACTCTTTTCCGCATACGGCCTCATCACAGTTGATTTGAAGAGAGAGTACAGGAAAGCTTTGATGAAGACTGCCGCGGATATGGACGGCGCGAGCCTTGCCGAAGGGTTCCGGGAGATTGAGGAGAAGGCGTTAGAGACGGCCGAATCTGAGGGATGGAACAGGAAAGCGGTATCGTTCCTGAGAAGCGTAAGCGCGCAGTATTCCAGCCAGGGATGGGAACTCACCATTCCAGTGCGCATGTCCGGCAGGAAGGGGAGCGAGAAGATGGACATGGATGGCATTACATCGGATTTCCACTCCAGGCACAGGCAGGTATACGGGTATGCCTCCCCCTCAGACCCTGTGAATATAGTGTCGCTGAATCTGACATCACTGATTTCACTTGCAAAGCCAAAGCACTCCAGCTTGAGAAAGGGTGGTGTATCACCTTCCAGCGCCGCGCTGAAAGAAGAGAGATCAGTATATTTCACCGGCATGGAGAGGAAGTCGAGGGTGTTTGTGAAGGAGAGGCTTGCAGCCGGCAACATTATCAGGGGGCCGGCGGTGATAGAGCAGTACGATTCCACCACACTCGTCCCTCCGGGCTGGAAGGCATTGATTGACAGGTGGGGGGACATAATGCTGAGGGGAAAGGCTTGAAGATGGACAGGTTTGAATCTGAGATAATCAGGAGTTCCCTTACATTCTGCAGCGAGGAGATGGGAATAGCACTGCGCAATTCGGCTTATTCGTCCAACATCAAGGACAGAATGGATCACTCCTGTGCTGTCCTTGACCCCGATGGCCGCCTGCTTGCACAAGCTGAGCACATCCCGGTACATCTCGGCTCCCTGCCATGGGGGCTGAAGAGGACGCTTGAATACACGGAAAGGGAGGGAATTGAACTTATGAAAGGGGACATGCTGATGGTTAACAACCCCTACCTCTCAGGTACGCACCTGAATGACATCACGCTCATATGCCCGATAGTAAACGGCGGG
>JAJYOM010000046.1 GCA_021796175.1 Thermoplasmata archaeon | reverse complement strand
TTCGTACAGATTCTTCGAGATGACGCTGTCCATCTGAAGGCCGGCCCTCAAGCAGGTCGATGAACTCGAGATGCCGCTCCACGCAGGACAAGAGCAAGAGATCCCCTGCCTCCTGGGCCAACTCATGGGATCGGCGCAGGGCATCGAGTGCCGCCGGTAAGTTTCTGTTGAGCACCTGATCAAGAACGCCTACCCAGAACAGGGCTTCGCGTTCTCCTGTCGAATCCCCCAGTTCCCGGTAGTTCTGCGCTGCCCTCCGGAACAGGGGGAGCGCCGAGGAGCCATCCGGGCCGGGTGCTGGGAAACCACCCGGACCAGACCGGAGAAACTGCTCGTAAATGAGCCGTCCCCTGGCCAGTGATAAGTCAGCCTCTACGCGGTCAATCACCCTTTGCGACTCCTTTCAGTCCGATGAGTTCCACTCGTGGCTCTCGATCTGCTTCAGGGACGAAATTACCTCGATGTTTCCCCTGAGACCAGCCTCACTGTGCGTTTCGCCCACGGAATTTTTTGGCAAGTTCTGACCTCTTATGATGGTCGCTAGGCAGGACAAAGGATAAAAATTTGTACCGGAACTCTTCCGATCAGCACGGGCTGTTCGCGCGAAAGAGCCCCGCGCCAGAGTGAACCTGATGACTTCGAGGTCATTGCATCGAAAGTCCCCCGGCGGCTGTCGCGTCACGCGATGCTCGGCGAACTTCGAGCAGGTGCGCCTCGGGCAGCAGTGTTAAGCAGAACACCTCCAAGCGGGTGATGCAATCAAGCTTTTTGAATTCATGCGACAATTGGACTCGGTGCAAGTGCAGTCGATTAGAGAAGGCAATTTGTCGATATGACAATACACTCATAGCCAAAATTATATTAATTATATAATAAATTAAATGGGTCCGTCCAGATTTGAACTGGAGTCACCAGCACCCCAAGCTGGAAGGATACCAAGCTACCCCACGGACCCCGGGAAGGAGGTATCTCCTCAATGGAACGGGAGAACCTCGTCAATCAGGTCCGCGTGTGAGATAATCATTCTCCTGCAGCAGTACCTAGTAATGCCCATCGAATCAAGCACTTCCTTCGGCGCTTCACCCATGCTTGTCCTTTTGAGATATATCTCGTATGAGCTGCCGATTACCTTGCCGCACGTGAAACATCTGACCGGTATTATCATTATTGATCACCTGTAAGACTTCTGCTTCTTCTTTCTGGCTCCCCTGCCCTGCGGCTTCTTCGGGAGCTTTCTTCTTGGATCGCTGATTAGCAGGGACCTGTCATACTGCCTGAAAACCATTTCAAGCTGCTCATCCTTCAGGAAAGATACAAGCCCTCTTGCTATTGCAGTCCTGGCTGCCTCTGCCTGGCCCATGAACCCTCCGCCCCTCACGCTCACGTCGATATCAACCGAAAGTGCCTTTTCTCCCGCAAGGGCGAGCGGTTCATTGATCTTCCTCCTTGCAAGTTCAGGAACATGTATCTCCAGCGGTACGCTGTTTATCCTGATCCGTCCTGCGCCCTTCCTGACGACAGCGGATGCAACGGATGTCTTCCTCTTTCCGACATCGATTAGCGAGTTATCACTCATTCATTCACCTTCGCTCCGAGCAACTTTGAAACCTCAACCAGCGTGATGTACCTTTTGCCTGCCTGTGCCAGTGCAACCTTCTCGGGCGTTTCCGAGGCAAGCTCCTTCGGTGCACCGATGTATGCGTGCAATCTCTTGAGTGCGTCGCGTCCCCTGGCTGTCTTGAAAGGCAGCATTCCCCTGACTGTGCGTCTCAGTATCCGGTCGGGCAGGCGGGGGTATTCCGGTCCCTTTATCGCCTTGCCCTTGTTATACGCACTGTAATACTGCCTGTAGTTGTCCTGCAGGCTGCCGGTAAGTAGAATCCTGTCTGCATTGATGACTGTAATCTCTTCCCCGTTCAGAAGGCGTTTTGCCACTATGCTCGACAGTCTTCCGAGAATCGCCCCTTCCGCATCAATTATTGCCATTGCTAAATCCCTCAGACGATCAGTTTGACTTTTGAAGCCGACGGGTTGTCCTCCGCCAGCTGTTCTATGCTCAACAGTTTGCACCCTGCTTCCTCAAGCTTCCTGGCAGCAGAACCCGAATGTGAATAAGCGGAAACAGTCACTTTCTTCGTTATATTCCCGAATCCCAACAGTTTACCGGGTATAAGCACCGTATCACCGTCAGCGCAATACCTTTCCAGCTTCGAGAGATTTACCGATGGCCTCTCCCTGGACGGCCCTTCCAGCCTCCTGGCGACGTTTCTCCACAATTTCGACTGACCTGTGGAAGAAAGTGTGTACAGCCTGTTTACCAGGCCAACGAGTTGTGGATTGTTCTTCCTGACGATGTCTCTGGCATGTTTTCCCATTTGTTCAGCTTCCAGTTGATTTTTGAGCTAAGATGCAACTATTTATAAACTTTTCACCTTGGTACCACTCGTTCCGCCCGGACGCACGGTCATTGTTTCCCTATCAGCCTTATGGGTGCTGACTGCAACCGTGACCGCAGCCGCGATGAAATTGCTCCCTGAAAGGCATTGCCACAGTTGGTGTCATTCAATACAAAAGTTATTTTAGCCTGCTCTTATTGCCAGTTGAGCTAATGGCGAATCCGAGGGAGCCCGAAATCATTTTCCGACAAAATGTCAGAAGGATCGGATCGCCTGAAGGGCGGACCGGCTCAATGAGAGATGGGCCGGGTAGCACGATGTTGTATCCTCTGAGAAGGTGTGGCAAATGATCAGGTTCGGACCCGCGGGAATTCCGCTTTCATGCAAGGGCAGGACGCTCATGGACGGTATAGAGGATGTGCATGCCCTTGGTCTGACCTCAATGGAGGTTCAGTTAATCAGGTCGAACACCTATGAAAGGCTTCCGGATGATGAGGAGATTGGCCGTTCCCCATCGGAACTGGAGACAGACCTGATTGTGCAGATCAACAGACCGGACGCAAAAGGCACGCAACCCATCCACGATTCGAAGGAAAAGATAAGGAGGGAAGACAAGCTCATTGTTCTGGAGAGTGGACTGTGCCACTCTTACCTCGAATTGTACGATATGGCGGAATATGCAAAGGATCACGATGTTCAGCTGTCCGTTCACTCAAATTACTATGTTGACCTTTCGGGCAGGAACGAGATGGTTGAGAGGAGCAAGAACAACATAATGTGGGCCGGTCTCATCTGCGATGCACTTGACGGGGTCCTTGTTTCCACACAGCTTGGTTTCTATGGCTCAAAGGGGAAGAAGGGCGGCGGAGAGCTTATCGTCAAGAATGTCAGGGACATAAGGGACTGGTGGAAGGAGAACAAGCTCAAGCCGCTGATCGGTCTGGAAACCAGCGGAAGGCAGGAGATATATGGAAGCATTGACGAGGTACTCAGCGCTGTCAAACGTGTCAAGGGAACAGCCCCGGTTGTCAATTTCGCGCACCTCCATTCCAGGGAAAACGGCAATCTGCGGGAGGAGGGCGATTTCGCTGCTGTGCTCAACAAGGTTCAGAAAGCATCGGGTGGCTTCCTTTATACTTCTTTTTCGGGTGTAGAACACCACGGCGGAAACGAGCTGAGACTCACACCGATCAAGAGGGGTGATCTTCGTTTCGAACCGCTCGCTGAACTCATCGTGCAGGAGAATGATGACATGACGATCATCTCCTCATCTCCTTTGCTGGAGCATGATGCCATTTACATGAAAGTGATATTCGAGAGGGTGCTGACAAGACAGGTTTCCAGGACAGAGGAGATTAAGGAGAAATAGTTTTCAATCCCTGTAAGTGTGGAAGCTTGCCTTGGCAACGTCACCCTCCATGAGTCGGTATGCGCAAAGTGTTCTGTGCGATGCATCATAAACCAATGAGACTGAACCTGGAGAACTGAACCATTTTCCCTGCGTCGCTTCATCAGTGCTTGACATGAAATTTCCTGCGCCTGTGTGTGAATGATACCATCCCACCACAAGGCTGCCCTCCCTGGGGCTGCTTCCTGAAGGAATCTCGCCCTCTCTCTTCACAACGACGCTGTTTGGGGTCGCTGTGGTGGGGAGTTTCACAGCTGTTTCAATCTTTGTCACCACCCTGCCTTCATGAAGGAAGGGAATTCCGTACAGCAACCCCATAGTTTCAATTCCCAGTGAAAATGCATTCAGGCTATCCTCAGTTATCAGAGAAACTGCGCTTGCAGATATCAGTACATCAACGGAAGCGCCGGCACCCTGAAGAGCACTGTCGCGGACGCTCAGTTTTCTCATCCTGAATCTTCTGGATCCAACGATGCGGACTGTCAATCCACACTGCCTCCCGCAGCAATGTAATCGCGTGCTTCCATGCAGCTGTCGAAGCTTAGAGGCTCATCAATATTCGGATTTTCCACAAGGTTGTATATGCCCTCAACCAGCGAGAGAAGTGTCCTTTCCGCTTTCCATTCCTCAATGAGCCTGGTGCATATCACTCCACCATCCACTGGTGAGGATATGTTGGGGTGAAAAATATCAGTCGCCCATCTCAGTCCCGGTTTGGCAAACGGATATTCGCGGCGGACAAAGATGCCAAATCTGTTCTCATTTGTCTTCGAGATTCTGCCGTCAACTTTCGCAAGCGCGACGGCATCGCACAGTTCGACCCTGATCTCCAGTGGAAACAGCACCTTTGAAGGGCTGATTTCCGGTAGTTGGACCGTTGCCCTGTCGCATCTCTTCAGTAAGTCAAATTCCCTGCTGAGCCTCCTGTAGAGCAGCTCTATGGGTAGCGGCGTCCGCCTCCCTCCGGATCGGGCAACAGCTCTATCACGTCGCCATCGGACAAGCCAGCTTCTTCCACTGTCCTTGACGCGGAAAGCAGCTTCCTTCCGCACTTGAGAAGGTAGGCGTCATTGGACAGGGACCAGAACTCAACCGCGCTGTCAAGTATCTCCTGCAATTTCGTCTTTCCGTCAACTTCCATCAAAGTGCTGTTACCATTCTGCGTATTTCTGACTTCCAGCCTGCTTGTCTTCATTTTATCATCTCTCCATGATTATCGCAACCCGGTTCAATTGCCACAGAAATGTTTTCCAGCCAGTTCATCGCGCCATCATAGAACTGCATGCTGTCCCCCTGTGCTTTTCCGGAAAGCAGTTTCGCCGCCTCCAGTGATTGAATTGAACCGATCAGGGCGGAAACCGACGGCTCCGCCGGCACCCTTCTCCTCGGAATGTTTGTTTCCCTGCCGCTGCAGCTGAAATACCTGTCAAGAACCTTCATGTGCGATGCATTCAGCGTGCACTGGTAACAGGCACCCTCAGGTGGTACCACCACCTGGACTCTGCCCGTCAGTCCGTCAAGTCCGCCATCGATGTAAGGCACCCCGGCGTAGTAGCAGTTGGAATTCACATGGAGACGTGCATTTATGTTGTCAAGGCAGCCTATTACGGCATCAAATACTGAGAAGAAAGCGCGGTCAAGCTCAAGCACATCGCATTCCCTCCCCTCAAATTCTACATCGCTGTTGATGCGCCTGAGAGATTCGCAGGCGGCATCCGCCTTTCCTCTCCCGCTCAGCGCATCCTCTTCGGTAAAAAGGAAACACCTGCCAAGATTGGACAAATCCACGCTGTCATTGTCCACCACAACCAGCTTCCTCGGCCCGTACAGTGCCATGTTCTTCAAAACCTCATTCCCAAGTGCTCCAGCACCCGCAACACATATGGTTGAATGCCTTATTCTCTCGAAGTCAAGAGCTGTCACAATCCTGATTCTCGCGTATCTGTCTCCACCTGCGGCGGGTACGGGATCGTTCATAAGCCAGCCGGGAATGTATTGGGTGCTTATTTCAGTTGTCCTGTCTCTTTCATTTCCTGACAGCAATGTTAATGATGTGTGGACGTTTCTATGTCAGAAGGCAGGCCATATGCCCAAGGAAGAGTTCAAGGTTACGCCCTGGGAGGTAAAGGGCGAGATCGACTATGACAGGCTTGTTGAAAAGTTCGGTACGAGCCATATCACACCTGAATTGCTGAGTCGAATGCCGGGGGCAGATGAAAACCTGTTCCTGAGACGCGGTATTTTCTACTCCCACAGGGATCTGGACTGGCTGCTTGACAACTATCGGAGGGGGAGGCATTTTTACCTTTATACCGGCAGGGGGCCTTCGAGCAGCACCCACCTCGGCCACATGATACCCTGGATTTTCACCAGGCAGCTACAGGTCATGTTCGATGCAAAGCTGTATTTCCAGATGACAGATGACGAGAAATTCCTGTTCAAGGACCAGCTTACACTTGAGGACACATCACGTGCAACTTATGACAATATGCTGGATATCATTGCTGTAGGTTTTGATCCGTCGAAAACAAAGATAATTGTGGATACTCGTGACATAAAGTCGCTCTACACGATCGCTTTGAGGGTCGCCAAGAGGGTTACCTTCTCCACTGCAAAAGCTGTATTCGGTTTCAATAACAGCACAAATATCGGCTCCATCTTCTATACGGCGATCCAGTCGGCTCCCGCATTCATAGAATCAGAAATGGAGGGCACAAATGTTCCATGCCTCATACCATGCGGCATCGACCAGGATCCGCACTTCAGGGTTACGCGGGACGTTGCTCCCGCACTCGGCTACTACAAACCGGCACTGATACACGGAAAGATGCTCCCCGGTCTATCCGGCGGCAAGATGTCCAGCACAGGGGATGCTGCGCTATACACGACCGACAGTGATGCTCAGATCAGAAAGAAAATAATGAATGCATTCACCGGAGGCAGATCAACAGTGGAGGAGCAGAGAAAGCTCGGCGCCAATCCTGACATATGCCCTGTTTTCCATCATTATGAGTTCCTTCTGGAGCCGGACGACTCGAAGCTGAAGAAGACATATGCCGACTGCAGGAGCGGTGCCCTGCTCTGTGGTGAGTGCAAGCTGAATTTGCTTTCGAAGGTGCTGCCCTTCATGCAGAAACACAGGGATAACAGGGAAAAGGCGAAGGAGAGGCTGGACGAATTCATGTTCAGATCCGGAGATGACTGAATATGTCTTCAGGCTTGAAGCGGAGCGCAGAGGAACTGAGTCTTTCCGAACGGAAAGTGCTTGCCGCCCTGAATGCGCTCAAAGGAAGAGCGACACTTGGTCAGATATCTGATGCAGTGAATTTCAAGGGACCTGTGCAGCTCATGAACGCCCTTAACTGGCTGAAGGCGAAGGGGTATGTCTGGATCGATGAAAAAGTGCTGCGATTCTATTCGCTTAAGGACAAGTCTGCCGGCGTGAAAAAACTACCGGAGCGGGAAATACTGGAGATAATCGGGAAGGGCGAGTCACCACTGGAAGAAATTGCCAGCCGGCTTGCAGACAGGTCATCCATTGGCGTGGGCGTCGGCTGGATCAGAAGAAAGGGCTGGGCAACGCTCACTCAGGCAAAGACACTTCGAATAACAGACGAGGGGAACAAAGCGCTCCGCCAGCCAAGCCTGGATGAGGAACTCCTTGTATCAATGCTGAAAGGTGATGTGGAAGAGGACGCGACAAATACATCGGCACTAAGGGATCTTCTGTCAAGACGCGACTACGTAAAACTCCAGGAGCGGATGGTCAGGGAGGTAAGCTTGCTGCCCAGGGGAGAGGATGCAGTCAGGGCGGGACTGAAACTCGATGAAGATCTTTCACAGATTAGCCCGGAACTGCTCAAATCAGGAAAGTGGAGAGGCTTCAGGCTGAGGCCGTACGATCTCAGCGCACCGGTGCCAGCTACTGCCGGTGCAAAACTTCACCCCGTGGTGAGGATGATACGGCAGATTTCACACGTGTTCGCGGAGATGGGTTTCAGCGAAATACAGGACGAATACGTCCAGAATACATTCTGGGATATGGACGTCCTGTTTACTCCGCAGGATCACCCTGCAAGGGATATGCAGGATACTTTCTACCTGTCCTCCCCATCCTCCATTCCTGTTGATTCATCACTTTCAAGGAAGATACGGGCGGTGCATGAAAACGGCGGGAAGACAGGATCAACAGGCTGGAGATACAGGTGGAGCAGGGAGGAGGCGGAGAAAACACTGCTGAGGACTCACACAACTGTTGCTACAATAAGGTACCTCTCAGAGCACACCAGACCACCCGTCAAAGTGTTCTCCGTCGGCAGGATATTCAGGCGGGAGGCGATGGACTCCACCCACCTGTCTGAATTCCACCAGATTGAGGGTGTCCTGATGGAGAAGGATGCTTCGCTTGACATGCTATGCAATGTGCTCAGGGAATTCTACAGGAAAATGGGACTTGAACGGATAAGGATGAGACCGGGATATTTCCCTTATACGGAACCATCAATGGAGATTGATGTCCTATACAACGGCAAATGGATAGAAATGGGCGGATCGGGGATATTCAGGCCGGAGGTTCTGAGGCCTCTTGGCATAAAAACCCCAGTGCTTGCATGGGGTCTTGGCCTTGAAAGACTCGTGATGCTGAGAAGCGGCCTTACGGATATCAGGGACCTGTATATCAGCGATATCTCCGCGCTGAAGAAGATGCCTTCAGTCTGATTTGCGTGCATGCATCCTGTCAACGCCCTTCAGCTTGGATTCAATCCTTGCCGCTTCGCTGAAATCCCCCTTTGCCCTTTCTATCCTTGACAGCAGCGTGTAGTTCATCCTCAGTTCCGAAACATCGCCTGCCCTGCCGGCAGAACGCGACGCGCGCACTACCTCCGCTTCAGCGTGATCGAGATCGCCCGAGAGGTAGAGTGAAAGTGCGACCAGCCTGCTGTACAGCGATTTCTCCCTGTCGTTTGATGGCAAATCACTGATATCCGCAAAGGCGTTGTTCCGGCTGTTTTTCCCTTTCATCTCCAGCTCCGTCAGGTATCTTGTCAGCCTGAGTTCCGCGCTTCTTCCTGACATGGACGAGAGCCTTTTGTGCGCTTCCGCCGGCCTGTTGAGCTGCAGCAGCGCCCTTGCAATGAGAAGCAGGAGACTGTCCTTCGGCCGGTTCAGCTGTGATTCCAGTTCAATCAGTATATCGATAATCTCTTTCGGCTCCGTGTTCTGAAGCTCATCGCTGTGAAACTCCACCAGCCTGGAGGCCTCGAATATTCTCCCGCACCCGATCAGGTACTTCAGCCTTGAAGCATGGTCTCCCGCCCTCAGGCAGTAATCAGACAGAAGCGACATTGAAAGCCTCCTCTTTTCTCCATCTTCCAGCATTTTGTCCACTGCGCCGGAAGCGAGTGAGGACAGCTGCAGCAGGCTGCCGTTTCGTATTACAAACGGCACTCGCTTGTTCAGACCGGTAAATCTGATGTCCAGGTCACCTTTCAGCCTGAGCGCGCCAAGAAGCGCGAGATCGGTGTCTTCCAGCTCCCTGAACACCTTTTCGGGAGAGTGAGAAGAGGGCTCCTCAATCGACTCTGCCACAATCCTTGCCGACTCAAGATCAGCCACAAGCCCATTCGCGTACGCGAAGCCGCCGGGCGTCAGAAGGTATATCTTCAGTTCTCTCCTGCCGTTTCCAGTCCTTGCCATCTCTGAATAGAATATGTCCTTATCGGAGCCGCGTTCGAGCTCTATCGCCGCGTGCGCCCTTGTTATGTTCAGCGCGTCGGCTATTCCTGTCTGCGTGAGCACAGGTACATCACTGCGGCCGCCACTTCTCACAAGGCAGCTGTAAATGTGCAGGACTATCCTGTCCCTTATGCTGAGTGTCGCTCTTTCCGTTCCATTGGGCAATGCAGGGTGATTGACTGGCAGAATATAAACAATCACCACTCCTGTGCAGATGTTTGCCGCATGGACATGTCCGGGCATCAGTCTGACGAAAGTGTTAAGAAACCAGCCTGCTATCTAAAGCGGACCAGAGGTAAACTGAAATTGGCCAATCCGCATGCAGGGGTCAGTGAGATTATCGGGCTCCTGGAAGCCGTGAACGATTTTTCGGGCAGCGTGGATGCCTCAGTTCTCGCTGATGATTTCGATCTGGAGATTGACGAAGTATATCCGGCGATAGAGGCAGCAGAAATGCTCGGCTTCATATCCACTCCTTCAGGCGATATCAAACTCACTGAGAACGGCAGGCGCTTCCTGAAATCTGACATACAGGCAAGGAAGGACATGATGCGTGAGCAGATGCTCCACATAGACAGCGTTGCAAGACTTTTACACAGGCTGCGCGAATCAGAGGAACTCAAGATGAGCAAGGATGACTTCAAGGCATATCTGTCCACAACGATGAAGTCGCTGCACCCGGAAGAGCTGTTCCTTGTTCTTCTCAACTGGGCCAGATACGCGGAACTTCTCCGCTATGACTCAGACACAGACGAAGTGTATCTCGTAGCCTGAAGCACCGTTTCCCTTGCCTGGGAGAGGCGCGTGATTACAGCTGCGGCTCCTGCATCCAGCAGTTGCCCCCTTGTGGACACGCCACCCACTATTCCAATGGGAAGTACGCCGGCGGCCCTGAACGATTTAATGTCAGCTGTGCTGTCTCCGATACCGAATGTCTTCAGCGGGCTCGCGGCCATCCGCCTCAGTGCAATGTCCATTCCCCTGGGGGAGGGCTTCATGTCCCACATGAGCTCATCCCTGCCTATCAGGACATCAATGTACTCCGAAAGCTTCAGTCTTTCCAGGCATCTTTCTATCGCCCTGTCGCAATTTGAGCTTACTATTGCCGTCCTGAGATTCGAAGTTCGCAGTTCAATGAGAAACTGCAGCGTGTCCTTCGTGGCAACAGCCTTCCCGGAGGCTCCGATTTCGTACCTGCATATCAGA
>JAJYOM010000045.1 GCA_021796175.1 Thermoplasmata archaeon | reverse complement strand
GCGTGTGGAACAGGCAGAGCGGAAGGCGGCGGAACAAAATACAGCCTGATCATACTGATGGCATCCTCACTGCTTTCTTTCTTCACCAACTCCTCAGAAGCGGAGACGGTGACCATAGCCGCGATCATACTGCTCATAGGAGTGAGCTATACGCTCTCCACAGTCAGGCGCAGCAAGATGACGCGCCTGCCGGGCGGGTGAGCAGGCTGAAGATTCTCAACATCAATCCTTTCTACCTGCCATACAATGGCGGCATTGAAAAGAGGATAGCTGCCATCTCCGACCGCCTTTCAGGCAGGCACAGCATGTATGTGCTGACATCAAGGCTGCCAGACACTCCGGAAAGGGAGAATCTGCATGGTGCAACAGTCATCAGGCTGCCAAGCAGGTTTGTCGGCAGATACAACCCGCCTTACGTCAACAGCAGCGGCATAGATGAGGCAATCAGTGAAATAGACCCGGACATCATTGACTACCACTACAGGTGGTCCGGCACCTACAACAGGGCATTCTTCAGCTCGGAGAGGCCAAGGGTGATGACATTTCACAATCTCTACGGTGAAGGCACCGGCCTGTTCCGGCTGCTGAGCATTTTAAACGATGTATCTTTTGTCAGGAAGCTGAGGAAAATCAATCACGTCCTCCCTGTCTCCGATTTTGTCAGGAATCAGCTAACCGGTAAGGGGTTGAGCGGCTCAATGATGACCACATCCTACAACGGCATTGACATACACAGCTGCCGCACAAGGGACGAGAGGTTTGCCCTCTTCGTCGGCCGGCTTGTTCCGACAAAAGGGCTGATATACCTTCTTGAGGCGGCCAGGATTGCGGGTATCCCAGTAAAGATCGCAGGAGACGGTCCGATGCTCAGCACAGTAAGGAAACACGCGGTGGATGGCAAAGTGGAGGTTCTCGGCAAGGTAAGCGAGGAGGAGAAGGAGAGGCTGCTGTCTTCCTGCACATACATGGTCCTGCCCTCGGTCCAGGAGGCATTCGGCCTCGTTGTTCTCGAGGCGATGGTGCATTCAAAGCCGGTGATTGCAACCGACTCCGGCGGGCTGCCGGAGGTTGTCGGTGATGCCGGCACCATTGTGCCGAAAAAGGATGCAGGCGCGCTTGCAGGAGCAATGAAATCATACTGGGAAAACGATTCACTGGTGGCGGAAAAGGGAGAGCTGGCCAGGAAGAGGGCTGAGGTTTTCTCATGGGACAGGGCGATTGGCAAGATTGAGTCAGTCTACAACTCTGTGGTCGCATCTGCCGCGTAGATAACCGCACCGGGAATTCCGACCTTCTTTCCTGTTGTCGGATTGCTGATGTAAGTCACAGTTATTGTGAATATGAGTGTTCTTCCAACCACCGGCTGGTTGAAGTTGAGCGTCGCAGTCCCGTTGCTGTTGACAGACCAGATTATGAACTGCTGCCCGGTTGGCGACTTTCCGCCTGCCAGCTTCACCATCGACTGTGTTATTTCATTCTTTACCTGGATGACACCAGTTCCGTTGAAGGCAGCGCTGTTGACAGACAGAACCTTCACAGGGAATGCGGACAAACCAACTGTGGTCGAACTGTTCTGCGTATATGGGTAGACTGTCATTCCGACTCTCGGCTGGTACTGGTAAGTCACTGTGCCGTTGCCTGTATTCAGGACCTGCACATTCCATCCCCAGAATTTGTCTGTGGTCACAAGACCGAGGTACGGCGATTCGCTGAAATAACTCTGGAATGAGGAGGTTGAAACAGTGTGGACCATGCTTATGTTCTGGTAAATCGGTATATACGCCAGAAGTGAACCGTTCAGGGGCCCGTAACCATCTGCAGGCGAAATGACAACAGTCCTGGTCTGGTTTACCAGCATGCCCACCAGTGCCTGGTCAAAACCCTTTACAACCTGGCCAGCGCCGACGTCAGATACCTGAAGCGGTGTGTAGCCTGAAGCACCCCTCCATGTGAAGCCCGGAGCCTTGGGAAAAGTTGCGTTGTTCTGCGCAACACTAAGCATCGATGTGTCGAACACCAGTCCGCTGCTGTACTGGCCGGTGTAGTTGACATAGACCTGGTCCCCTGCCTGTACAAAGAGCTGCGCTTTCGCCTTGGAGGCAGTGAAATAGCCATAGGCGGAGTAGCCAATCAGCCCCGCGCCGATCAGCAGGAGGGCTATGATAATCACAGTCGATTTGGAGATTGCTCTTCTCGCTGCGCCATCCTGCATTGCAGTCGACTAAAATCATCCTGCTAATAAAGCTTCTTCATGTACACAGTCACATGCATTTCCGATGCATTTCCGATTCAACGGCACCATATTTTATTATATGTATATCATCTGATTCAGCGAGTGAAGTGATTTGACAGTAAGTCACATGCACATTGCAGACGTAGCACGGTCCGGCCGGGAAGGATCCGAATATTCCATCAGGGGATGGATATACAGGACAAGGAGCAGCGGCTCAATTGTCTTTTCTGTCATAAGGGACGAGACTGGCATAATGCAGTGCACAGTGAAGAAATCAGATGTTGCACAGGAGGATTTCGCAGGCGCCCAGAAGGCACTTATCGAGTCGTCGGTTGAATGCAGTGGCCTGCTGAAGAAGGATGAACGTGCACCGGGAGGATTCGAGCTCAGGGCTACATCCTTCCATGTGGTGTCATTTGCCGAGCCTTTCCCGATAACTGCGAACCAGAGCGAGCCTTTCCTGCTGGATAACAGGCACCTCTGGATAAGGTCCAGGGAGCAGACCGCCGTGATGAAGATCAAGGAGACGCTCCTTCAGGGCGCAAGGACATGGTTCAGGGAGAACGATTTTTTCGAAGTCACGCCTCCCATACTGACGACAAACGCCTGCGAAGGGGGCACGACACTCTTTTCGCTGAAGTACTTCGGCCAGGACGCCTATCTCAGCCAGAGCGCACAGATGTACCTTGAGGCGATGACTGCGAGCCTCGAAAAGGTGTTTGCTGTCACACCGTCTTTCAGGGCCGAGAAATCCAGGACGCCCAGGCATCTTACAGAGTACTGGCACATGGAGGGGGAGGAGGCCTGGGTCGGCAACGAAGGCAACATGAAAATACAGGAGGAGCTGGTGAGTGCTATAGCATCCTCGGTCGCAAAGGAAAGAAAGGACGATCTCGCCCTGATAGGGAGGAAGGTTGACGACCTGAAGGCAGTCGAGCCGCCTTTTGAGCGAATAACGTACGAAAGGGCAATAGAACTGCTCAACGGGAAGGGAAAGGAGATGTCGTTCGGCGACGATCTGGGCACTGATGAGGAACGCCTGCTCACTGAGGAACTCGCTGCCCCGATTTTCGTCACAAATTTCCCGAAGTCGCTCAAGGCATTCTACATGAAGGACAATGAGGATGATTTACGCACCTACAAATGTGCAGATATGCTCGCGCCCGAGGGCTTCGGTGAAATTATCGGGGGAAGCGAGAGGGAGACTGACTACGGGAAGCTCATCCGGAGGATGGAGGAGCAGAAAATACCATTGGAACCGTACAGGTGGTATCTCGACCTCAGGAAATACGGCTCGGTCCAGCACTCCGGATTCGGGCTAGGCATAGAAAGGGTTGTGCGCTGGATATGCAAGCTGGAGCACATTCGCGACGCGACGCCATTTCCAAGGACGCCTTCGAGGATATATCCCTGACGCTCAATTCTTTTTTACGAACGGCGGCCTGACAACTTTGGCCCGGATTTCTCTTCCGCGTACGTTGATGCTGACCGCATCATCCGCCCTGCTCCACGGGCTCATGTAGCCCATTGCGATTGCCTTCCCGAGGACCGGAGAGTAGCCGCCGCTTGTCACCTGACCTGCGGCTCCTGCCCCATTAATGGCGTCCCCATGCCGCGGTATTGTCCTGCCGTCGGTCAGGAAGCTGGCAAGTTTCGGATATGCACCGATGCTCTTCTGCTTCTCCAGTGCCTGCCTGCCCATGAAATCGTGTTCCCAGTTTATTATCCAGTTGTAACCGGTCTCTAGCGTCGTCTGCCTGCCGTCAAAATCAGTGCCTGAAAGCAGGTAGCACTTTTCCAGACGCAGTGAATCCCTGGCGCCCAGGCCGACAGGTGTGATGCCGAACTCCTTCCCTGCATCCATCAGCCTCCTCCAGAGCTCAGCACCCCTGCCGGCATGAATGAAAAACTCGAAGCCGTCTTCGCCGGTGTAGCCTGTCCTTGTAATGTATGTTTTCCCTGCCTCCAGCGTCTGCATGAAATCGCCGCTGCCTCTGCCGGTGAACATGCCCCTGAAACTTTTGAGGTCGTTCGCACCCGGTTCGATTTTGTCCATCACATTCTTAGCGAGAGGTCCCTGCAGTGCGAAGCAGCATACGCTGTCGCTGACATTCGTGATGTTGCAGCGGGCATTGGATTTTACCCACTCCAGAATCTCAGATGTTTTTGATGCGTTCGGCACCGTCATGAACTGCTTTTCAGATATCCTGGTTGCGATGGTGTCATCAATAATCCTGCCATCCCTGTTCAGGTGGTGCGTGTATGTGCACACATTCAGTTCGGTATCCTTCAGACCGTTTGTCGAGAGCCTGTCCAGTTCCGCCGGTGCGCTGTCACCAGTGAAGAGCAGCTCTCCCATGTGCGAAACGTCGAACAGGCCCACCTTCTGCCTGACGGCCATATGCTCCTCTATTATGGAGCCATAGTGAAGTGGCATATCCCAGCCGGCAAAATCCACCATATGTCCGCCGAGCTTCACATGCTCTTCAAAGATGGCCGTTCTCTTCAATTCAGTCACATTCATTTTCTCCCCTTACCTCTTTTTCTTCTTCCCGCCCTCGTTAAGCAGCCTTTCCACCTGCTGCACCATGACATCCGCGGGAACATCCAGCATTGTAATCATATTGGTCATGCCGGCAACGCTCCCCTTCTTTGCCTTGATGTCGAGGAGTCCCTGGCCTGAAAGTTCCTTGACGTGCGAGTAGAATTGTGTGTGTGCCCTCGGCTTGGTGTCATGTTCCTCGCAGACAATCCTGTATGACTTCTCAACCTCTGACGTTTCCGTATATGCCCTGTTCCTGAGCAGTCTTGCGGTTGCAAGCAGTATCAGCAGCTGGTCCCTGTTCAGACCCGCTACCCTCTCCTCAGTGACAAAAGCATAGGTGGCAGCCTTTGCGGCCCTCACATCCTCAGTGCCAATCCTGTCGCCCATGCGCTCATTTGCAAGCATGCCGGATTTCTCAAGCATCTCAATGGCAAAGCGCGCATCCCCCCACTCGCTCGCTATGTCAGCTATCAGGTCCAGTATGTCATCGTCGTAACTGCCGCTCAGCAGCGCCAGTTCCGCCCTTGCCGAGATTATGTCGAACAGCTGCTCCTTTGTGTACTTGCCGAACTCGACCACGTTGGTTCTCTTGAAAGTCGAAAGCGCAGACATGTCCAGCATGTCAAAGACATGCCTCTGCGATATCAGTATGAGCGACACTTTGTTTTTCAGCGTGTCCGATTCCTCAGGCAGCCTGCTGAGAAAATAGACAAGATCGCTTGCACCGCTCCTGAAGAGCGCATCCACCTCATCGAGCACAAATACGCAGTGCCCTGCCCTCTTCTCTATATGTTTCCTGAGGACTTTTCTCAGCTCCTGTGATGAGAAACCTCTGTCAGGGAAATTAGGGTCGAAGTAGTTTATCATCTTCAGCAGTGTTGATGCTTCACTGTTTCTCTGCCTGCAGTTGACTATAGTCCAGTCAATGCTCCTCCCTGACTTCCTCGCCTTGAATGCAAGCTCAGTGCAGAAGCGCTTCGACGTGACAGTCTTGCCCGTTCCAATGCTTCCGACAAGAAGGACATTCTGGCTGTAGCCGCCCTGTGAGACCGGCTCAAACATGACCTCGAGCCTTCTCCACTGCTCCTCCCTGTGCAGCAGTTTCTCCGGCACGTAATCGAATGAGAGTTTTGATATGTCCCTGAATACCCCGCTAGCCATGGTGAAGTCCGGTTAAGGTTATTCACCGCATCTTTTATTAT
Source organism: Thermoplasmata archaeon (assembly GCA_021796175.1). Classification (GTDB taxonomy): domain Archaea; phylum Thermoplasmatota; class Thermoplasmata; order Sysuiplasmatales; family Sysuiplasmataceae; genus JAJZXY01. The sequence continues at coordinate 4,874 of JAJYOM010000045.1, read as the reverse complement.
CTTTGCAATGCCTGGCAAACTGTCAGTCTGTGCCTGGAAGTGCAGGATCGCCCTTCTCTGGGGTTATGGTTTGTCTTGCCATCACCAGCGAAATGTCGTTTGAGACGCTGGAGAGCATATCGAGCTCAGTCGAAGTGAACGGGGGCGGATTGTCCCTGTAGACCATGAGGACACCCAGCAGCTTTCCGCCTATTATCAGCGGGACACCGAGCACGCTTTCGAATTTCTCGATATTTGTGCCGCTGATGTGGACAGCATTGCTGTCTATGGCGGCATTCGCTATAAGGACGGGCATCCTGTTGGTGATCACGCTTCCCACAATGCCCTTCTTCGAGCCGACCTCATATCCGATGAGATGTTCAGTTTCCCGGTTCCTGTAGTACTCCGCAGAAACACGCACTTTTCTGTTCTCCTCTTCATACTTCCAGAACAGACCGAGATCTGCACCGCACATGTCCACGAGTGTTGGAAGTATGCCGTCCAGTATTTCGTAGTCATTCTTTCCATATACGAGGGCATCGACTATTGTATGCATTATCTCCAGATGTTTCAGCTTCTGGTTCATGCCCCCGAGGACCATCATCTTGTCCAGCGCTGTGGAGGCTATCTTGGACAGCTTGCTGAAATTCCCAATCTCATCCGTCCCGAACTTCGGGCCGGCGGAGCCGTTCACAGCGGCAATGACTATGGAATTGTGCTGCGTGCCTGCCCTGACAAGAAGCAGCTCGTTCGTCTCAAGTGTCCTGGACCATTCCTCTTCAAGCGCAACCCTTTCAGCGATCCTCGCCACATGAGGCTGCTCGTCAAACTGCAGTCCTATGGGGCCGCTGTTATAGACAACATCGCCCTCCTCTATTTCCTGGCAGGTCGAATAGAGTATTCTCTTGACATTGTTCACTTCGGTTGAAATCAGCACTGCAGAAGCGTGAAACAGTCTCTTCACTTCCTCTGCAAGCAGCTCAATCAGTTCGCCATAGGTTCTTGACGAATAAAGCTTCAGCTCGGCAGTCTGAAGCTTGTCAAAGTCTTCAACAAGTTTCCTCCTTTCCTTCCTGGCATTCATTGCCCTGATGGCGGAAGAGGCTATGTTTGAGAGGAGTTCCAGTGTTCTGAGGTGTTCCGTCCCGTACCTGCCATCCCTTGTGTTGATGGCAGCCAGAACACCTTTGTTCTTCATGTCAACACGAACCGGGACAGCTGCAATGCGCCTGAATTTCAGTCTGTCCAGCACAGACTGTTCCTTGTCAGGATCATTGGCGTAATCGTTGATTATCTCAGCTTCCATTGTCCTGAGAATCCTTCCCGTTACACCCCTTGCTATCCACCTGTCTCCGATTTCCTCACTCACATCGAAACCGCTTCCGCTTCCGACGACGTATTTCTTCTCCGCATCCAATATCACAAGTGCCGCCATGTCGGAATTGGTCAATATTGAAGCGGCGTCGACTATCGAAGATACGATGCTGTTGTCTCCTTCGGCAAAGGATATCCTGGAGACGACTTCCTCCACCTTCTTCATCTTCTTTCTCTCGATCGCCGCCTCTTCCGCCCATCCGATCGCGTTCATCCTGGTATTTGCAATTGCGGCAATGCCTGTTATCGCATCCTCCTTTGTCTTTGACAGGGAGTAATCCCTGTGCCCGGGGCAGGCGACGAAGCTTGCAAGTTCGCCGCTCTTGGAGTAGATTGCAGCAATATAGATGAAATCACAACTGTCAAAACCTGCAAGAACTGGCAGCTCCTTTCCGACCGTCCCCAGAGGCAATTCATGCACATATCTGGAAACTTCCATGGATGAGGATATCAATGAGGCAATTTCCTCTGCATTCACTCTTGCCGCATCAGCAGGCTGACCGTAAAGCACGAAGAAATCGTCCTCCCTGACAAAGGGATATGACTGCTCCTGCATCATTATTGAGATGCCCTCCGACGATCTTCCTGTCAGCCTGGACACAGTGTCTGCATTCTCAATGGATCTGGAGACTTCCAGGAAGGCAGAGGCGTCGCTCTTGAGGCGCTTCATCTCCTCCGCCTGCCTGCTGCTCTTTGCCTTCAGGACAAAAGCTCTTATCATTATATCAAAAGCAAAAGCAATGCGCTCCCACAGCTCCTTTTCCTGTTTCAGCAGCGGCTTGCTGCCGAATACGAATGTGACAGCCCAGAGTCTGTTCTCATCATCATGCACCGGGAAGGAAATGGAACCGTCGGATATCCTGTCGAAGACAGGTTTCAATGTCCGCACGCATTCAGTCATCTGGGAGAGCATGCCCCCTCCGCCAGTTCTTTCCATGCCGGCCGGGAGCTGCTTATGTCCATCCCTGATATCGTCCGCTGAAAGCAGGTAGTATCCGGCGATGAAACCCGTATCCTTCAATCTATCCAGCACACGTGTCAGTATCAGTGCGGAAGACGCACCGCTGGATTTGGACGCGTCATTTGCTTCATTCTCGACGATCGCGAGCACGTTTAGCCAGGCAAGGGAAATTCCGAGTTCAGCCTTTGAGAAAAGAATCATTGCCTGGTAGGCTGCCGACACTATTCTGTCAATCTCGGCAAGATCCTTCCTCGCCGAATCAATCTCATATGCAACAGCTATTCCACTGCCATCCGTGCTGTCTACAGGTACGATCACCCGGTTGAGCAGCATGCCTGTTTCCGGATCGTGCCTGATCGTTGTCACATTCTGGGATGAGGCGAGCACATCGTGCACTTCGACGAATGTGTCGACGCTTATTTCCCTGCCGGCCGAGAAGAAGAGTACAGGTCCTCCTCCCCTGTCAAAGTAGAGTCTGATGGAGGTCAGCCTGCACACATCCTTCAGTGTGGCCGTCAGCTTGCCCAGCCTTTCAGACATCTGCATGTTTGGTGAAAGATCCTTCAGCATGGACAGCAGGCTTACACCACAGGCAGCCCTCTTTTCCGGACCTGCAGGAGTTGTTTCATCCTGTCTATGTTCCGTAACTGGTGTCGGAATCCCGCCGCCGGTCATCTACGGTGATTTCCTGAAGTCGTCTTATATAAATTCCCGTTCAATTACCAGTTGCGAAAGCACTGCGGTCCAAAAGACACCGGTCGGAATATCTCTTTTCCTTTAAATCACTGAAAAAGGAGAAATAGTTTCCTGAATGTATTATACCACGTGAAAGCGCTGATTGTCGGCTACGAAATCATGTTCGCGGGCCCTCACGACATCAGCTCAATCCCCGAAACTGCTGTCAGGGCAGTTTCTGATTTGCTGCAGACTGAGGGACATGATGTCGGCGTCGGCAGACTGGCTTACCTCTTCAACTCGGAAATGCAGAAGAGGCTTGGCAGGATCGCGGGCACACGTGCCGAGACTCCACTCAGCACTGTTGCCCAGAATGTGCTAGACTCTCTTGAGCTGGAGCTTCCTTCAATGATTCAGCGCATAGTCGAGACTGTATCTGCTCCGATGCTGATTAATTTCTCTCCCGTACCAGGCACTGCTGAGTTCCTGCAGGCAATGGAGGAGTCCAGGGTGATGCTCGGGCTTGTCTGCAACTCTCCATTGGGCATACCCCCGGAGCAGATGAAAATACAGATCGAGGCATCCGGCATGGGCGGATACTTCAATGACATGCAGTTCTCGTCGGAAAACGGTATGGTGAGGCCACATGCCAGGCCCTTCAGGTATTCGTTGAGCAACATGGACGTCGCGCCTGGAGAGGCTGCGGTGCTCACTGGCCTGCCAGGCGAAATGGAAATACTCAACAGGCTCTGTTTCGGTGGAGTGTTCGTCCCGGAGCAGCCTGGAGTGGAATGGAAGAATGCACCGACAGCAGTCCGGGCGCTTTCGGAAATGTCAAGATATGTATGATCATTCCCATTCTATGGTCGCCGGCGGCTTGTTTGTTATGTCGTAGACGACCCTTGTAATTGACGACCCAAGCTTGTTGGTTATTCTTGTCGCTATGTTCTCGAGAACATCATGCGGCAAGTCCGCGAATCTGGCTGTCATCGCATCCTTTGACAGGACAGCCCTCACCACTATGGTCCTTCCGAATGCCCTGACGTCACCCTGCACCCCAACACTCCTCACCGGTATCAGGACGGAGAAGTACTGCCATGGCAGTGCATCCATCCTCCGCTCGGCATACGCCTTTTCAATCTCCTCCTCCACGATGGCGCACGCCTCCCTCTCTATCTCCACATCCTCCCTTGTCAGTCCCCCAAGAACTCTCACCGCGAGGCCCGGACCCGGAAAGGGCTGCCTTTCGGACACTTCAATGGCAAGGTGCCTCGCGACCGTCCTGACTTCGTCCTTGTAAAGATCCCTGAGCGGCTCAATCAGTTTGAGCTTCATGTTTTCCGGAAGGCCCGCGACGTTGTGGTGCGATTTTATCCTGTCTCTCAGCGTCCCCCCGCTCTCTATCCAGTCGGGTGCAATTGTTCCCTGGACCAGGTATTCTGCCTGGAAGGCGCCCGCCTCCTCCTCGAAAATCTCGATGAACTTCCTTCCTATTGCCACTCTCTTCTTCTCCGCGTCCGCCACTCCTTCGAGAGAATCGAAAAACAAGTCAGAGGCATGCACGATTCTGTAGTTCAGCCCGAGTCGGCCGAACATGGACTCCAGCCTTTCAGTTTCCCCCTTTCTCATGAAGCCGGTGTCGACATAGACAGCGAGCAGACGGTCTCCAATTGCCCTGTTCACGATTGCGGCGGCGACTGTGCTGTCAACCCCGCCTGAAAGAGCAACTATCGCGCGTCCTCCCACCCGGGCGGAAATATCCCTTACCTGTTCCTCCACGAACTTTCGGGCATCCATCTCATTTCACTGGCAATAGACACCAAGATTTAGGCTGACTAAAAGCTGTCGATGGATTCGCACGCTCATGTCTTCATTATAGCAAGAA
>JAJYOM010000044.1 GCA_021796175.1 Thermoplasmata archaeon | reverse complement strand
CCTGGAAAAGCAAAGAAGAGGAAGATTAGCGAAGTTATCTCGGTGGAACGTATCAGATAAGCGTAACTGGAAGTTCCTCCCAGGACATTCGCAGTGATCAGATTATGTATTATTGTGTTCGAAAAAATGGAAGTGCCGTAAAATGCCACATCCAGCGTAAACCATGAAATCGCGGTTCCAAGCAGGAGCGGTATATACTGTGAGAGTATGGTGCGGCGCGGAAGGCTGAAGAGTGCCGAGCCGTTTTTCTGGTCCGGCGCTACAATACCCATCTCCTTTGCCGCAGTCCTGTCCACCTTGCCTGAAGACATCATGAACCTCGGCGTTTCTGCCACTTTTCGTCTCGCATAAATAACTGCCAGAGCCGGAACCGCACCCAGGGCCAGCGGTATCCTCCAGACGATGTCGGGTGTAAGGTGGAGCCACAGACAGACGAGCGTCACCAGAGCACCGGACAGCAGGCCGAACCCCTGCATGGCAAATACTGAGGAAACAAGCTTGCCGCGGTCTTTCCTGTTGGAATACTCCGACATCAGCGTCGCGCTGACAGGATAATCACCGCCGACACCGATGCCAAGCACAAACCTCCAGGCGATCAGCTCGACTGCAGATGCCGAGAAAGCAGACCCGACAGCCGCTACTATCAGTATAGCAAGATCGATTGCATAAACAGTCTTCCTTCCGAACCTGTCCGAGATAGGACCGAATATAATCGGACCCAGCACAGCTCCAAAGAGTGCGGAGCTGGAAATGAGTGCATATACGAGGTCACTGCTCGTTGTCTGAAGGTTGAAGTAAATTGCAATGACTGGAAGTAGCGCGCCAATGACAAACAAATCATATGCGTCGGTGAAGAAACCCATGCCGGAAACTATGAGCGTCCTGATGTGGAATGGCTGTACAGAACTCTCGTCCAGTCCCTTGAAGACAGTTGACGCGCTCTCAGAGGCCATTTATGCTGTCACTCCGCGGCTGGATCAGCGCTGTCCCCTAAAGGCACACTCTATAGAATTCATATTTGTCAGTATCATACATTGAATCGCATTAACGGTATCAGCATAAAGGTAGTCTATTATGACTATATAGAAAATAATAAAATATATACTGAACTTCATAACTCTATTCGGTAGTAGAAACTATGGAAACAAGGAAAGTGCAGTTCACCGGCAATTCGACCTTCACAATTTCGCTTCCGAAGGACTGGATTGACAAGATGGGAATAAGACGCGGAGACGTGGTTGGCCTGCTCAGGGACGAACGTGGTACGATAACAATCACGCCGAGCATTGACTCGCGCAAGGACTACAGAAGCAAGACGATTAACCTGCAGAAGGAAACGCCCTCTCACATCGAGAGGATGCTCATAGGTACTTACGTGATGGGTTTTGACACCATAATAGTCAGGGCAAAGGACAGGATAGACAATGCGATCAAGGAAAAGGTAAGGCAATTTACACGTTCAGTTACGGGTGTGGAGATTGTCGAGGAGACAATAAACAGCATTACAATCAAAGATCTGAGCGATCCCATGGAACTGTCGCAGGAGAAGGGTGTGAGGAGATTGCATCTTATAGTGAGATCAATGGCGGTCGATGCAATGGAAGCACTTCAATCCAGGGACCAGTCGCTTGCTGTTGACGTCATCAACAGGGATTCGGATGCGGACAGGATTTACTGGATTATCATGAAGGAGCACAACATGATGACCAGCGACCTGAGGCTTGCCGAGCGACTTAAAATGACGATAGAGGAGAGCAATTCATATTTTCAGATTGCAAGATATCTTGAGAGAATTGGGGATCATGCAGTTCAGATTGCCAGGTCAGTGACGGCAATTTCCGAATTCGACATACCGAGGGAGCTGCTTTCGAAGTTCAAGGCGGCGCATGAATACTCGCTCAAGATGCTTGATGGTTCGCTCACTGCCTACTTCAAGGGAAATGCCGAGGATGCAAACGAAGTTATCGACAGAAGGGACGGGCTGAAAAACGTGCTCCGCGACATATCAATCAGCATACAGAAAATAAAGGCGGAGGAAGCTGTGCAGCTTGCTTTGATTGAGGAGTCGATAAGAAGGATAGCATACTACGCCACGGATATTTCAGAGGTAACGATCAATTACTGTATGCTGACTGAGAAGTGAAAATCAGCGAATATTCGCAGGGCTCACACAAAAGTTTCAGATACTCCCAGCGGATGCACATGCATGCGCAGAGGAGTGGTTGTTCACGGCGGCGCAGGCTCGCCGAGGAGCCTGAGCGACGGTCCTGCAGGAGCAGCGGAGTCTGCTATGCACATACTGGTGGGCGGCGGGGATGCAGTTGACGCTTCCACAGAGGCAACCAGGGTAATGGAAGATGATGAGAGGTTCAATGCAGGCACCGGTTCTGTCCTGAGGATGGATGGAATTCCATACATGGATGCTGCAGTAATGTCCTCTGACGAGGAATGCGGAGCTGTGGCCTACCTGACCAGGACAAAGAACCCGGTACTGGTCGCAAGGAAAGTACTGGATACGCCGCACATCCTGCTTGTTGCTGATGGTGCGGTGGAGTTCGCCAGGAAATGCGGCTTCAATGACTACGATCCCGCAACTGCAGCTTCCCGTGCCAGGCTTGAGAGAGGGACCGCCGAATTCGGCAGGGGCAACCGGCCGAAGTGGCCGAGGAATTGGGCAACCTATAAAGTTGATACCGTAGGGGCAGTTGCCAGGGATGGCAGAGGCAGGTTTGCAGCTTCGGGCTCGACCGGAGGTACTTTCCCCGCTCTGAGGGGAAGAGTTGGGGACATTGCAATGATCGGCTGCGGCATATTTGCGGGCAGGCACGGTGCTGTTGCGGCAACAGGCATTGGTGAGGAAATAATAAGAAAGGTACTTTCCAAAACAGTCTACGATTACATGAAGGAAGACATTTCTGCACAGGAAGCAGCCGATCGCGGAATTGCACTTTTTGACAGAAGCATAAGTGTGGGTGTCATTACCATCAACGACTCAGGCTTCGGCATCGCTTCCACCACGGACATGGCAAGCCATGCAATAACGGATTGATCACTTCTTGGCTGCAACTGCACCTGCGGTTGCAGACCGCTTGCTGATCAGCCATGAAACCTTGGCTGAAAGATGGGAAGCGGAGGGGGAGCTGAAATAGCATTCTGAGTCACCCGCACGCCTGTGCGTAGTTTCATAGGAGGGCACTCCGGAACGTATTTCGGAAAGCCGCATCGCGCCGCAAATTCCGGTCAGCACTTCGACAGTGCGCAATCCCCTGTCCGTCCTTCTCTTGAGCTCCTGGACAAAGGTCTGCATGAAAAATGGGCAAGCCTCGCACTTTTCCGGTAAAGAATGCTCAGTCAAGCTGCACAATTCTCCTGTAGGGAAATCCCGCTATGTCAAATGCAATCCGCAATGGCTTATTAAATACATCCTTTCCTTCGCCGCTACACGCGGTGGCCGGGTCCGGCGCCCTTTTCAGTCATATCTCTCATAGTAGATATTCGACGGGTCCACGCCTGAAGCAACTGCCTGTTCCTTGACCTGATCCACCATTATCTGAAGACCGCATATGTAGATGCTTTTTCTTGCAGGATCCTGAAGATACTTTACAAGCGTCTGTTGCACGTGTCCCCTGTGACCGGTCCAGCTGTCATCCGCACGGCTCAGTGTCGGAAGGTAGTGGAAGTCGGAATACTTCTTCTCCATATCTTCGAAGAAGGATCTGTAAATTATGTCTTCCGGATGTCTCGTGCCGAAGATGAGATAGAATTGTGTTCCTGTCAGGTTTTGTGGAAGCATTGTCTCAAGCATAGCCCGGAAAGGTGCGACGCCGGTACCTGTGGAAACAAAGAACACTTCCGGCGGAAGCGGTTTCCTGATTGTGAATCCGCCCATTGGACCTATTGCATTCAGCTTGTCCCCCTTCTTGAGATCGCACAGGTAGTTGGACATGAAACCACCCTCAACCCGCTTAACGCAGAGTTCAAAACCCTGCCTGTAGGAAGGGGGAGAGAAAATAGAATAATCCCTTGCAAGCTTTTTACCATCCGGCTTTACAGCTGAAATTGAAACAAACTGTCCTGGCTCAAAGTCAAACATTTGGCCCGCCGTGGGAATGAACCGAATGACATTGACTTCAGGATTGACTTCCTCATTGTAGTCTATCGCGTATTCCGCCCTGCTGACCCTCTTCCTCGGGGCGGGTGCAGCCTGCTGGCCTGTCTGAGCGCTTGCTTCAGCCATGATTTTTCCTCTTATTTTACAAAAAAACAGGCATTATAAATATGTACCGTGCCTAATTGAAGCACAGCACATCAGGCAGGCATGCATGGCCGGATAGCGGCCATCAGTCGACCTTCTTTCGTGCTGCCCGCTTTACCTTTCCGCGCCTGCCCTTCACACCCGGCTCTGTCATTGAATAAAGATCAAGTATAACTCCCAGCTCTTCTTCTGACAGCCAGCCCTTCTGCCTGACTACATCTCTGATCGATTTGCCTGTCTTAAGCGACTCCTTCACTGCCTGCGCTGCCTTCTCATATCCTATATAAGGATTGAGCGCGAGTGCTATACCTGGCGTCCTCTCGACCATCTCCCTGCACCTATCTGCATTTGCAACGATCCCGTCCACCATCTTTTCCCTGAACATGGCAAGACCCTTTCTCATGATCTTGAGGTTGAAAACCATGTCGAAAGCAATAAGCGGCATCATCACATTGAGCTCAAGCTGACCGGCCTGCCCCGCCATTGTGATGGAGAGGTCGTTGCCGAAGGACTGGAATGCAATCATGTTCATGCATTCGGCTATAACCGGATTCACCTTCCCCGGCATTATTGAGGAACCGGGCTGAACGGCCGGAAGTGAAATCTCAGCCAGACCTGTTATCGGGCCCGAATTCATCAGCCTGAAGTCATTGGCTATCTTTGTCATGTCCACTCCAAGTGCACGTACAGCTCCGGAAGCATCGACGAAATCAGCCATAGACTGTGTGACAGCCATCAGGCTTTTCGCATTCCTGACATGAAAACCGGTGATCTTCCGCAGCTCGGCTATCACACTGGTCACATAGGCTGGATCTGCGTTGACGCCGGTTCCTACTGCAGTAGCGCCAATGTTAAGCTCGCCAAGCAGCTCCCTTGCCCTGACAAGCCTGTGCAAGTCGTACTCAAGCATGTTTGCGTAAGCATCGAATTCCTGGCCAAGCCTGACTGGTGCAGCATCCTCCAGATGTGTTCTCCCGGACTTGACAATACTGTCGAATTGCTTTGCCTTCCTTCTCAGAGATTTAGTCAGTGCCTTCAGTTCGCCGACAAGTTCACCTATCATTCTTATAGACACGAGTCTGATTTCAGTGGGGATGGTGTCGTTTGTGGACTGCGACATGTTCACATGATCGTTCGGATGAACCATTGAATAATCGCCCCTTCTCCCGCCAAGCAGTTCAACTGCCCGGTTGGCTATGACCTCATTCGCATTCATATTGTGAGATGTGCCTGCCCCTGCCTGGAAAACATCCACCACAAACTGATCGTGAAACTTCCCGTTGATTATCTCCTGTGCAGCAGTGGCAATTGCTTCACCCGTCTTCCTGTCAAGTCCACCGGCTGCCATATTGGCCCTTGCAGCGGCCAGTTTCACTACTGCCGTTGCCCAGATGAATTCGGGGAAGGGCTTCATTCCGCTTATATTGAAGTTCTCAACCGCCCGCTGAGTCTGTACGCCGTAGTATGCATCTGAGGGGACCTGCATTTCACCGAGCGAATCCGATTCTTTCCTGTAGCTCATCCGTTCACAAGAACGTTGAGCACTTCGTGGGTATTAGTTCTTGCGTGCAGTGGAAAATCAGGCCGAGCTTGAGCAAAACTCCGCCATATGCTGCCCGGCCCGAATCAGCAATATTTGGTTTCAAATGCTGTCAGATCATGCGAAATGATAATATGTAGGGTTGCAATTGGTAATTAAAATAGACATGACGTATCAGTCCAGCAGCAGGCACATGAAATTTACGCATATTTCTTATCTCAATTTCGGCGATCGATGCAGTACAAGCTGGCAGAAAATTAATGGCGGGTAGTGTTGACCGAATGTTAGGTAATGATGAGTGATTGTTTTCATGACATCTGCTGATTTCTTCAAGAACAACGTATCTGTAAAGAAGTATTCACAATCTCCAGTCGAAGAGGAGAAGCTGAAAGGGCTCTCTTCTGCCATACGCAACTGTTCTTCCACAGACAACAGGCAGCCGTGGAGAGTGGTTATAATAAGGGACGAGCAGACAAAGAAGAGCATTTCGGCCGCCTGCTACAACAACAAGGCGTTTATTGAGGCACCACTTGTCATTATCGTCTGCGGTCTTCCGGATGATGCATATCCGACGCTTGGCGGTTTCCTCAACAGCTATTCAGTCGACACCGGCATGCTTATGGAACGCATATCGCTCGCCGCCAAGAATCTCGGACTGAGCATTGAGTGGTCATTCTCATTCAAGGAGGAGAAAGTCAGGGATCTGATACATGCACCTCCGGAAAGCAGGGTCGTCTCGCTCTCACCTCTTGGCCTTCCAGTTGAACTGAGTAATCTGCCGCCCGCAAAGCCATTGCAGGAACTGGTAGTTTACGATCACTTCTGATACGCCGGGACCGGTGGCGTTTTAGGCAAAGGTGATGAAATTGATGCAATTGGAAGATATATTCAAGATAGAGGAAAAATGGCAGCGCTTCTGGGAAGAGAAGCACGTATACCAGTCGGACCCCGATGCGAGGGACAAGTACTTCGCGACATATCCTTACAGCTACATGAACGGCCTCCCGCACATAGGCCATGCATTCACATCGCTCAGGGCCGAATTCACTGCGAGATACAAGAGGATGCGGGGCTACAACGCGCTCTTCCCCTTCGCTTTCCACTGCACTGGACTGCCCATAGTTGCAGCGGCCGCCAGAATTCGGGATGGAGAGGCCGGGCAGGTGAAGATGATGAATGACATGGGAATAAGCGGCGATGAGGTCAGGAAATTCTCAGACCCGGTTTACTGGACGGAATACTTCCCTGTGAGGTGGGAGGGAGTGATGAGGAGGCTGGGCATGTCAATTGACTGGAGAAGGAAATTCATTACGACGTCGCTTAACAGACATTACGACGCGTTTGTAAAGTGGCAGTTCAACAGGCTGAAAGCGAAGAACTATGTGAGAATGGGTTCACACCCGGTGATATGGTGCCCTAAGGATAACATACCGGTAGGTGACCACGACAGGCTGAGCGGAGAGGGAGTGACGCCGACGGAGTACACGCTTCTGAAGTTCAGGCTTGAAAACGGCGAATTTCTCATTACAGCGACGCTCAGGCCGGAAACTGCATATGGCCAGACCAACGTCTGGGTAAATCCCCGGACAATATATTCACTTGCCAGAAAAGGGGACGAAATGTGGATACTCAGCTCTGAGGCAGTAACAAAACTGCTTGAACAGGGGATGGGACTTGAAGAGATCTCGAAAGTCATGGGCTCGGAGATAGTCGGCAAGGAGGCTTATTCATTCACCATGAACAGGAATATACCGGTGCTTCCGGCAGTATTTGCAGATCCGAACAAGGGAACTGGCATAGTAAGCTCTGTTCCAAGTGATTCTCCCGATGATTATGTCGCGCTCTCAGACCTGAAAAAATCAGCCCAACGCGGTGAAATCACCGGAAGGATTGCGGAACTGGCACTTTCCATCAGGCCGATTGAAATCATAGACACGCCGGGATATGGCAAGCTTCCCGCAAAAACTGTTGTGGAAAAGCTGAAGATACGCAGCCAGGAGGAGAAAGACAAGCTGCAGCATGCGAGAGAGGAGATTTACCGGGAGGGCTTCTACAAGGGAAAGATGGTTGAGAGTTTACCGGTGGTGGGAGGAATGCCTGTGGAGCTTGCAAGAAAGACCATAAGGGAAAGACTGCTGGGGGAGGGCAGGGCAGACACAATGTATGAGCCCTCAGCCGAAGTGGTCTGCAGGTGCCTGACAAGGTGCATCGTCAAAGTGGTGGAAGACCAGTGGTTCCTGGCGTACGGGGATGAGGAATGGAAGAAGCTGGCCCATGAGGCAGTATCAGGCATGACATTCTACCCGCCATTCCTTAACAGGCAGTTTGACAATGTCATAGACTGGCTCAAGGACTGGGCTTGCGTCCATCATACCGGGCTGGGAACTTCACTCCCGTGGGACGAGAGATGGAAGATAGAGTCGCTTTCAGACTCCACTCTTTACATGGCCTACTACACTATCTCCCACAGGATACGGGAAATGGGTGGAATGATCAAACTGGATGACGGCTTCTTCGATTTCATATTCCTTGGGGCGGGAAATGGAAGCTCCGTTTCCGAACAGACAGGCATTTCCGAAAGTGAATTGGGCAGGATGAGGAAAGAATTCCTCTACTGGTATCCGGTGGATCTTAGAGTTTCGGCAAAGGATCTTGTAGGCAATCACCTGACATTTGCGCTCTTCAACCACGCTGCAATATTCGACAGGAAGCACTGGCCCAGGGCTTATGAGATCAACGGATGGATAACAATCAGCGGTTCAAAGATGAGCAAGTCCAAAGGCAACTCAATGCTGCTCGAAACAGCAATTGAGAATTATGGCGCGGATGTAACCAGGCTGACTGAAGCCTATGCTGGCGAAGGTTTCGATGATCCCAACTGGGATGAAGACTTCGCCGAGACCGGGTTGAAGAGACTGTCGCAGATGCATGAGACAGCAGTATCGCTGAAGTCGCTGGATTATACAGTTGAGGATGACGTTGACGGCTGGTTCAGGTCAACGCTGGGAAGAATTTACAGCCATTACACTGAAAACATGGAAAACATGCTCTACAAAAGCGCTGTTAAGGCTGCACTGCTGGACACGCAGAACGCACTGAAATGGTACAGCAGGAGGAAAGGGGGCGTTCTGGGCCGCAAGTCTATGGAGAGATTTGTTGAACTGCAGACACTGATGATGGCGCCGTTTACCCCGCACATATGTGAGGAGATATGGCACCTTCTTGGAAAGAATGAATCAGTTTGTGTGCAGAAACTGCCTGAACAGGAAAGCATAGTCATTGATGAAGAGGCAATACTGAAGGAGGGATATCTGGAGGATGTCATTCGTGATGTCGATGAGATTGTCCACGTGACAGGCATTTCACCGGGGAAGATACACATCTACACCTCTGAACCGTGGAAAGGCATGCTGCTGTCATACGAACTCGCAGGGAGGAAGGATGAGGAGGAGAGGAGAAAGATAACTGCGGGCGTTTCAAAAGCAAGGATCGACAGATTTTACAGGAAATTTGCATTCGAGAAGGGACAGGGAAAGCTGCAGCTCAGGATGAAAGTGTCCGGCGCATTCAGCGAAAAGGCATTCCTCCTTTCGAGTCTGCCGTTCCTTGAAAGGGAGCTCAAGGCGTCGGTCAGCATTTTGCAGGCGGATGAGCCAGTGCTGCACGATCCGGCCGGCAGGAGCAGCAACTCTTTCCCCGGCAGACCGGCGATCTTCGTTGAATGAAATCGGTTAATGTGCATCAGCAGCAGTTGAGGGCAGGACAGAAAGTGCTAAATCCAGCGTAAAGATGCTAACAGGGCGGCGCAGGCAGTTGATAGAGCACAGCATTAGACTGGGAGATACCGATGTTCAATGCATCGAGTCAGACAACAGTGACGAGAGGATTTTCATACTTCTTCATGGCGCACACTTCAACTCAACCATCTGGGCCAAGGTCAATACTCTCAGGCTGCTGGAGGCATACAGTGTCTGCTTCCTCGCACCGGACATGCCAGGTTTCGGCAGAACGCCGAAGAGCAGGGTGTATTCGGAGGGCCAGGGACTCAACAGACTTATACTTGACATCTGCAGTCACAAGTCAGCAAAGAGAGCTGTGCTTATGGGCGCCTCGATGGGAGGGGGAATTGCACTCTCCTTTGCGAGAGAGCACCCTTCAATCATAGATGGCCTGTTCCTGATTGGAACGGTTGGCCTGGATGCCCCGGGTGTGATTGATTTCCTGTCTTTGATAAACACGCCTGTAGAACTCGTCTGGGGATCAGAGGACAGCGTCGTACCGGTCAGCAGGGCCAGGGAGGTGGTAAAGAAGCTTCCCAGGGCCGAACTCGTGGTGATAGATGGGGCGGCACACCCCGCCTACCTGTCGTCACCGGAAGTGTTCAACTCCCACCTGGAACGCTGGATCCTGGCCAACGGCTTCGCCCGGAGGCATCCAGTTTCCCCGTGATGGACAACACGGCAACGGACGCTGTTTTGCAATGACAAGCGTGAAATCACACAGGATAGCTTTAAATAAAGATTCACTTTAATGAAATTTGACACCTGTTCCGGCTGTAAACAGACAGCCCGAATCATGATGTTTGACGAGGAAATTGGATGACCACAGCATACGACGTCCCGGCCGGTCAGCTTGTAAGCGCACTGACTGCGAAACTGATGCAATTGGACAGCATCAAGGCTGCCGACTGGACAAAATTCGCAAAGACAGGCAGGCACAGGGAGAAGGCACCAATGGATTCGGAGTGGTGGCACAAACGCGTTGCCTCTGTGCTCCGGAAGGTGTACATTCTTGGGCCGGTAGGCACATCCAGGCTCGCTGCAGAGTACGGCGGAGCTTCGGACAGGGGCTCTAAACCCAACAGGGCAGTAAAGGGAAGCGGCTCGGCCACCCGCATGGCGCTCCAGCAGCTTGAAAAGGCCGGTCTTGTGCAGCAACAGAAGAGCAGGGGACGCGTTGTTTCAGGCAAGGGCAGGAGCCTCGTGGACGACACAGCCTTCGAGGTTTTCCAGACGGTTGCCAAATCCGAACCGTCCATGGAGAAATACAAGAGCAAGGCAAAAAAGTGAAAACAGATGAGCAGCGATCAAGAGCTTGAGGCACTGAGAAGAAGCCGACTCGCTGAACTCCAGATGCAGCTTGAGAGTATTGA
>JAJYOM010000195.1 GCA_021796175.1 Thermoplasmata archaeon | reverse complement strand
TGAAGCACTGTCAAACTTCATCCCGGTGAAAAATCAGAACGCCGTAACATCAGGACTCATTTCATTCATTGACTTCTTACACAGTCTCCAGTGAATCCGAACCAGAACTATGTGCGGCTGCCGGGATATACGCATCAAGGTTCGAATCCATTGGGTCTCCGCGTACTTATGCATTTTCTCCCTTTGAATGTCTTTTCATGTTGGGATGAATTGTGCTAGCCAAGGACCTCAAGCTGCAGGAATAGCAACAGCGATTTTTCACAACCCGACTTGGAGGAATTAGCACTACTTCCGGACTTTAATTTTACCAATCGCTGAACCTCCTCAGCATGAACTCCGCCTCGTATTGTACTCTCGTGCTCTCCCTCTTGTATTTCCTCTTCAATCGGCTACGCTCCGCCATGAGTTCCTGTGTGGCCACTTCGAGCACAACGGCCCTCGCAATTGTGCGCAGAGAGGGCAGCCTGTCGCCGCTGCCCGGCTGCGCCTCCGCCCTCAGCAGCGAGAGGAATGCGAATGCGAGCAGAACCATCGATATGTGGTGGTGCCACCCCTTCCATGACCTGCCCTCGAAGCTGTCCAGGCCGAGCAGCTGCTTTGCATCGCGATGGAACCGCTCTATGGCCCATCTGATGTGCGCGCTCCTCACAAGCTGCCTGAGCGATGCGCCGTCCATTCCCCAGCACAGGTACGCCTTCAGCTCTGCGGTGCCGGATCTGTCTTCAATCCTCTCGAGGAGGAGCCGGCACACCTCATCGGAAACATGGCGCTTTGCAGTGTTGTCGACAATGCGTACCATTGAACTGACGAACTCGCCTCTCATCTTCCCCTTTGTGCCCCCGGACCATGTGACAGTCTTCCACTCCTTTGTCCGTCCGGCGATGTCTCCGGCCGATTCCACGGCCGTGTACCCGGGGAATGTTTCCCTTGTCCTGTGTGCTGTGCCGTTTCCCGGGACAATGACATTCACCGATGCATCCACAACCCTGATGTCTTCCGGGCTTACGGCGGGCACATACGGCACATGCCTTCCACGCAGGTGCTCCCTGAATTCGCCGCTGTCGCCGTAGCCGCAGTCAGCCGTGGCGAATGCGGGCATGAGCCCCTGGTCGAGAGCACGGTCTATGAGCTCAAGCGCAATCCGAGGCTTCGTCTTGAATACCACGTTGCCTGGAATGCCCGCCTCCTCCCTCCTTTCCCTGTCCTCCGTCCAGGATTCGGGAAGGTATATCTCCATTCCAAGCGGCCATGTCTTCTGGTCTGCATTGCGCCGTTCTCCCGGAACTGCGTATACCAGGTCGACGGCGACCTGACAGTTGCCTATCTTCCCCTGCGCGCCGTTGTACTGGCGCTGCACACCGACACCGTGCCTCCCCTGTTTCGTCAGCCCGACCTCGTCGACTATGAATGCGCCATGCGGGGACCTGATGGCGGCCGGTATGCCCGTGTTGAGGTGTATCTGCAGACGCTCATATTCCCACGGGCTCTCACGTATGAACTGTTCGATCCTGTCTTCGGGTATGTCCGCACGTCTGGCAATTCTCTGCATGCTCTTCTTCTTTGCAGGTGCAAGGAGCGCCTGATTGTATTTCGATGCTGCCAGCCATGTTTCCTTCCACCCGGGCCATGATTTACCGTCAGACCCCGTCGTGAACACGTTCTGGTACTCCTTCGTGAAGTACATTGCTTCGGCACGTCTGTGTACCAGTATGGATTTCAAAGTGCATCCCTACGGGATGCATCGGCGACAGGGTATTTTAATCTGAATTAAAGTCCGGAAGTAGTGTTAGTTGAGCATCTCAGGCACAGAACTGCATAGACTTGAAATATGGAATCTCTTTGCCATAGGACAAAACTTTATACTATAGTTCACTATCGGCAACCGTGACAATTTCAACAATACAAATAAAGAAGAAGACAAAGAAAACATTGCAGTCTATGAAACTGCATCCTAGAGAGACCTATGAAGAGGTAATTGAGAGGATGATTGAGGACCTCAGTGAGCTGGACGAGCGGACCAGAAAGGAGATTGAGAAGGCTAGAAAGGAAATCGAATCTGGCAAATTTGTCGCACATGAACAGCTGAAAAGGGATCTAGGCTTCTGATGGAGTACAAAATAGTATGGTCTGTCAGGGCCGCCAAGCAGATGGAACGCCTTGATAGATCCATTGCGAAGAGAATATATGAAAAGGTGGACCAACTTCACCAGAACCCAGAGAGATATGTTGAAAAACTTGTTCGCTATCCATATTACAGGCTCAGGGTGGGGGATTACAGGGTAATTCTTGACATACAACATGATTTGGTAAGAATACTGATACTAAAAGTCGGACACAGAAATAAAGTGTATGACCGATAGTTGGATCCTTTCCTATTGGCTCTACCCTTCAATTTTTCCAGATTGAAGGGGTTGTACAATCGGCACCTTTGCCATTTTTATTCACAAGATTGTCTTCCCAAACCAATTGACCGCCAACTTTCCCATTTGGACATCGACCTCGCGAAAGGAGGTGGCGGAGCATGTGCGACTCCGCTACAATTCCTTCTTTCCAGACAGTCACGGGCAGGGAGAAACAGAAATC